>CANJFK010000079.1 GCA_947473535.1 Legionellaceae bacterium
CGCATGGCTACTTCTGTTTTCCCAAAACCCACATCACCACAAATCAGTCGATCCATGGGGCGTGGTGCTTTCATATCATGGATAATTTGGTTAATAGCTTGTAATTGATCGGCCGTTTCATCAAATGGAAAGCCACTCGCAAACCGTTGGTAGTCACTAACATTAAACTCATAGGCATGGCCAGGCTTGGCCTCACGCTTCGCATAAATTTCCAATAACTCGATGGCGACATCATGAATTTTTTCTGCCGCTTTTTTCTTTTCTTTTTGCCATTGATCGGTGCCTAATCGATGCAACGGCGCATGATCACTATCAGCGCCAGTGTAGCGGCTGATAACATGAAGTGATGTCACGGGCACATATATTTTATCATCACCAGCATAAGCTAATATTAAAAACTCGTTCATTTCGCCATTATGTTCAATCGGTTGCAAACCGAGATAGCGTCCGACACCAAATTGCAAATGCACGACGGGTGCGCCAATTCTTAGCTCTGCCATATCGCGGATAATGAGGTCTGGATCAACTGATTTTTGACTGCTTCGGCGTTGAGGTATACTTTGTTCACCAAATAATTGCGCCTCAACAATAATGGAGATCGATGAGTCCATTAGTTCAGCGCCAAAAATCAGTGGACCAGTGGTGATGTTGATGATTGCATTGTCTTGAATGAAAGTTGACCAGGAGGCAGTCATTTTCGGGATGACGTTGCTTTGTTTGAGTAGATCAAGCAGGACCTCTCGGCGGCCGGCGCTTTCCACCACCAATAAGTAACGACGGTTTTGATCAGCAAGGAACGCACAGAGTTTGGATAATGGTTGTTGAGCCTGGCGTTCAATTGGGAGTGTAGGTGGTTTATCGATATTGAAGTTAAGTACAGCCCCTTTTTTATCGACATACTTGTGATTGACACGTACTTGCTTGTATTGATTGGCGAGTGTTAAAAATTCAGTAGGCGTTAAAAAGCAGGCATTAGGCGGGAGGATAGGGCGGGTAATGTCATAACTGCGCTGTTCATATCGCGTACTAAGTTCACGCCAAAATTGCTCGGCATGTTCGTGCGTTGATTCAATAAGGCAGATCGAAGCACTGGATGGTAAATAATCAAAAAAGGTTACTGGTGTTTCAAAAAACAAGGATAAATAATATTCAATACCACCTGGACATTGCCCATCTGTTACGGCCTCATAAAGGGAGCATACACTTGGATTACCTGAGAACTGTTCTCTAAATCGACGGCGAAAGAGGGCTATACTTTGTTCATTTAATGGAAATTCTCGAGCAGGTAAAATGCGGATTTGTTTGATTTTTTCAATCGTGCGCTGCGTGTCGGGATCAAAACGACGCAAACTATCAATGACATCATCAAATAATTCAATACGAAAAGGTAATGTGCTCCCCATGGGATAGAGATCAATAATGGCACCGCGCACAGCAAACTCGCCATGCTCCAGCACTTTGTTAACGCAGTGATAGCCTGCTTGCTGTAGTTGGTGTCGAAATTGATCTACATTCAATTGTTGGCCTTCGCTCAGAATTAAACCGTATTGATTTAAAAATTGCGGCGGACACAAGCGGTGCATTAAAGTGCTCGCGGCACTAATGACAATCGCGTTTGATGTTTGTTGCAACCGACTTAACGTGGTTAAGCGCTCGGATATAATATCTTGGTGAGGTGAAAATTGATCATAGGGGAGGGTTTCCCAATCAGGAAATAGTAATATTTCTTGTGGTTGATGTTCTTTATCTAAGAAAAATTGTAGTTCGGCCAATAACTGACTAGCGGTTAAATTGTCTGGTGCTACCAGTAATTTTACGCCTGGTGTATGTTGACAATATTCTGCGAGTGCTAACGATAAGCTACTGCCGTACAACTGCCCCCACGTCTGTTTCGCTGCTATGTCATTGGGGAGCAAGATAGGTTTTTGCATGATTGATTAGATAATATAGTAGTGATTAGGAGTGAGAGTATACAGCTGAAACAAACTGGAACAAATAACTCGTGATAAATCCAGATATTAAACCAAATAGATGCCCCTCCCATGACACGCCTTTTTTCCCGGGAAAGATGGAAAAAAATATGCCCGCAAAATAATAAAGACTAATCACGCCGAGGATAATGGCGGTCAACGTCCCTTGTTGGTAAATGTCACTGACTAACAATCCCCAGTACCCCGTAATAACGGCACTTGCGCCGATGTGTAACCCTGGTTTGGCAAAGCACCAAATAAAGAAACCACTGAGCAAAGTAATTGCTAATGTAGCCTCTAAAAAATAAGGTAAACCATTTAACAGTAGAAAATTACTTAAAACGATTAACGGGACGGAGTTGAAAAATAGATGGTTAAAATTGGCGTGTAAGAGTGGTGCGCATAATATGCCCGGTAAGCCGAGTATACGCCGAGGGATTATTCCTAAATATAGGATTCGTTTTTCGAGCAGACTGATAAAAAAAACAGACCATGGAATCAGTAAAATAATCAATAAAATAGGCATGTTTTTATTGGTTTGGTTGGTAATGACAGCAAAGCTATCGGCTAATTGGTCAAACATGCGGAGCTCATAAGCTAATACAGGTGTTCATTTTATACCGCTCGTCGTATAGTTACAAACAGGCACTAGCATTTATATATAAACTTAGGCAAAATACTTATGATCGCGCGAAGTATACCTTGCGCACATGAGTTTTCGGTTTTTTAGCACTCGAGCTGAACCATAGCTGGGCGCTAAAAAACCGAAAACTCATGTACGCAAGGTATATATGCTGGCGTTGTTTACTTAATGATGCCGGCTTCGCAAGGTATATATGGTTTTTTCTGACAAATGATTAAAGGGGATTGGTTATGAAGATAAAACTGGTCGCGGCAGTTGTCATGGGTTTGGCAATGTCTGCAACAATCGCGGCAACGGATACAACAGTGCTTACTACTGATATAGACAAATTGTCATACAGTATTGGCACCGACTTGGGAAAAAATATTAAAAAACAAGGTATTGAAATTAATCCAACGATCATGGCCAAAGGAATTCAAGATGGTATGAATGGTGGTACGTTGTTATTAACAGAGCAACAAATGAAAGATGTGCTCAGTAAGTTTCAAAAGGATCTTATGGCAAAGCGAACAGCACAATTTGACAAGAAAGCCGATGAGAATAAAACAGTCGGCGAGACTTTTTTAAGTCAAAATAAATCAAAAGAAGGTGTGGTAACATTACCTAGCGGCTTGCAGTACAAAATTATTACAAATGGTACTGGTGCAAAACCTGCAAAAGAAGATAATGTGACTGTTGAGTATGCAGGTCGATTGATCAGTGGTGAAGTATTTGATAGCACTGAAAAAACGGGTAAGCCGGCAACATTTAAGTTATCACAAGTGATTCCTGGTTGGACTGAAGCGCTACAGTTGATGCCAGCAGGATCAACCTGGGAAATTTATGTTCCTGCCAACTTGGCTTATGGCGCACGTAACGTGGGTGGATTGATTGGCCCAAATGAAACGCTGATTTTTAATGTTCATTTGTTATCTGTTAATAAATAAAACAACAGTGTTAGGATCGTGACGATCCTAACCAACTTTCGGCCTTGTTCATCGTTTCGGCCACGTTGTCTTTCCCGCGAAGGCGGGAATCCATTTCTACACTGGCTCCCAGCTTGTTGTAGCAATGGATCCCCGCCTTCGCGGGGAAGACATTTTTAGATGATTTGGCCGAAACGATGAACAAGGCCTAACTTTCTATGTCCCGCGGATCGCCCTTGGGATCTATGCAGGAAGTATATCAACTCAATCATGAATAGACGCTTACTCATCGTTTTTATCTTAGGTTTTTCATCAGGACTCCCACTCGCATTAATTACGAGCACTCTTCAAGCTTGGTTTGCTGATACAGGTATGCCGATCTTGGCCACAGGCATGTTGAGCTTGGTTGGTTTGCCTTATATATATCGTGTTATATGGGGGCCAATTTTAGATCGTTGCTCGCTTCTACCCATTGGCAAACGACGTAGCTGGATATTGGTGATGCAGTTACTGCTCTTCTTTGGGTTTAATCTAATGGCCTGGTTTTCGCCATTATCCTCACCGAAGATAATGGCATTATTAGCCTTTATACTGGCCTGTTTTTCCGCAACAGAAGATGTGGCGATTGATGCTCACCGTGCTGAGTATTTACCTGACTCGGAGCACGGCATTGGTGCTTCGGTAGCGGTACTTGGGTATCGTATTGCTTTATTAATTGCGGGGGGGGTATCGTTAATTATTGCGCAGCATGCAGGATGGGTGCTTACGTATCGTTTGATGGGGTTGTTAATGCTGCCAGGCATGATTGCCGTCGTTTGTAGCCCAGAACCATCAATGCCTACCGCCAATGTCTCCTTTTCTACTTCGTTCACTGCACCAGTGAAAGAGCTTTTCACAAGACCAGGTATTTTATCGTTAGTATTGTTTATCTTCTTTTATAAACTAGGTGAAGCGTTTACGACAAGTACAAGCGGTATCGTTATGCCATTTTTAATTCAAGAAATTGGGTTTTCGTTAGATACTATTGCTTATGTTAATAAAATGATGGGTATCGGAGCAATTTTGCTGGGTGGTCTAACGGCGGGACTCCTGTTGATGCGTTGGTCGTTATACCGAGCATTACTCCTATTTGGCTTAATACAGGCGGTAACCAACGCGTTATTTATTCTGCTGGCTATTGTGGGTAAAAATGTACCCCTATTTGCGATAGCGGTGGTGTGTGATAATTTTGCGGCGGGCATGGGTTCGACCGCATTAGTCGCGCTGTTTATGCGGTTGGTTGATCGACGGTTTACGGCCACGCAATTTTCAATCTTGGTTGCACTTTCGACTGTACCAAGAGTGCTATCAGGTCCAGTCGCTGCTGTTTTACAGTCATGGTTTGGTTGGGTTGGATTGTACCAGCTATCCTTTGTATTGGCGTTAGGGTTTATTCCTTTTCTTATGGTGATTCGTAATCAGCGACTTGACCACGTTATGGCGTAGGTGTGATGCGCGTTGGACGTGGAAGAGGCTAAGAGTAGCGAGATGGTGTTCCATGGTCTATTCTTTCTATGCATGGACCACTTTTCAGGAGACTATCATGAACACATGCTCTCTGTGTTTATCAAGGATATTACCAATTATTGGGATGTTATTTCTAGTATGTTTAGCGATAGGTTATACACCCAGTGCAAATGCCGCTGGAGGATGTGGACATGGATATCATCGAGGTTTTTTTGGTGGATGCAGCTTAAATTATACCGGCCCATTCGCCAGGCCTGCGCCGATGCATCCAGGTTGTTGGCGTAATGTTTATGGGCGTTTGAGATGCTATCGATAGATAACCATTAAAGCTAAACGTATTTTTTACATGATCATACGCCATAATCGTTTGAAGTTAAGATCAATGGCACTACCTTAAGCCAAAATTTTGATGTAGCCTGGATTACGCGGCGCTTCATCCAGGCTACATTTAATTGTTAATTTTAGATAAAAAGCTTAAGGTAGTGCCATTGAAGTTAAGATGGTTGCTTAGGAATGAGTATGATTTTCCTAAGAAAAATTACGTTTCGGATGCCCTCTACACCAGCGTTCTGTAGAGTATTTTTCTATGATTACTTCTCGTGCAAGGGTTTACGTCATGAAAAGCGAAACTAGATTTTTATTCTTTCTGTTTGCCGTCGCGGTTGTTGGGTTTCTAGTCCAATATGGATTGAACGTATATCTTGCTCGTCATTTGAGCGCCGAGATTTATGGTGATTATACTATTGCTATCAAATCGTTGGGAATTCTCGTCAGCCTGGCTTTATTTGGAACTGACATGGGTTCGCAATGTTTTTTATCTAAATACTTACGAGCACATCAAGCAATAAGCGCTGAGCATTACATTGCCTGGAATATTAAATTAATTAGTATAAGCTTTTTATTCGCACGCTTATTGGCATTAATTTCCTTTACAGTAATGATAGGGTTGCATTTTTTTGGGGTCAAAGACATTCATCAATACCCCATGGTAATATTTGTCTTATGGGTAACGCCTTTTGCGGCAGCTTTTCAGTTGCTTTCAAATTTTTTATTAAGTGAAGAGTAAAGTGGACCCCATCGGTGAGAC
>CANJFK010000080.1 GCA_947473535.1 Legionellaceae bacterium
AAAAGCGATGACATAGGAACTTTCATTAAATGATAAATCAAGAAAATACAAAAAAGCATTGGTCCAAACTCGAGTATTTACACCACAGCGTAAAAAACTTAAATATCCATATAAAGGGGACGCATAGCTATTACAGTGATGCCTGGACAGGGAGCTTTGAGGAATCAGTGGTTAGGTATCTTTACGGGGATGACTACAGTTTAGCAACGTGGACTCCCCAGTGGACGATTGATCAACTGTATATTGGAGACTATGTTTGTATAGCGGCTGAAGCCATCATTATGCTGGGTGGAAACCATAACCACCAAATGGATTGGTTTAGTATTTATCCGTTTCCTGATAAATATGCTGATGCTTATGAAGCAAAAGGCGACACCGTTATCAATGACGGTGCCTGGCTTGGCATGCGCTCAATGTTGATGCCTGGCATTACTGTGGGTGAAGGGGCTATCATAGCTGCCCACGCCGTTGTAACCAAAGATGTTGACCCTTACTGTATAGTTGCAGGTAATCCTGCAAAAGTCATAAAAAAACGCTTTGATGACGACGTGATTAACCGACTAATTAACTTGGGCATCTACACGTGGCAAGAAGAAAAATTTAATGCCTTAAAAAACCATATATGCAGTAACGCGATTGACGTATTAGAAAAAGCAAGCAAAGCCTATGATTTGGATATAATATTGGGTGTAGTTCCTTTGTAACGACGGATTCCTTCTCTCCGTGAGGAGAGAAGGTGTTGCGAAGCGACGGATGAGGGGTGATAAAACAGGGTGTATGCAACCAAACTATTTATATCAACCCTCATCCGCCCTGTCGGGCACCTTCTCGCGTCAACGGGAGAAGGAAGCGCTTCAATGTAATGTCGTTACACAGGAACTGCATCCAATAATATTCAAGGCCAGCTGATTTTTATATTGATTTTTTCAAAACAATAGCATTTTCAATACCCAACTCGTCTCGATAATAGCCTCGTTTAATTCTAACGTATTGAAACCCCATTTTTGCATAGAGATGCTGTGCTTGCGTGTTGCTTGGTCGAACGTCTAAAAGGAGGCTATCAATGTGAGACGCGCTACACGAATCAATGACATCTTGTAATAAAAGCTGCCCATACCCTTTATTCTGCAATGCTGGATTCACGCACAAGTTCAAAACATGACAAGTATTCGCTTGATAGCGACAAATGACAAAGCCAGCCAGTTCAATGACAGATTCAAGAACTCGCTCCAGTACACGACAATCACAACCAAGAAGCAAACAATCACGCAGAGTATTGCGGTCCCATGGTGTTGGGTATGCCGCTGATTCAATGGCGTAAACTCGATCGAGATCTTCATTTTGCATAACACGAATAAACGTCATATCCAACAGCAGCATTATGTTAGGATCCAATGGCACTACCTTAAGCTTTTTATCTAAAATTAACAATTAAATGTAGCCTGGATGAAGCACCGCGTAATCCGGGAAACGATGCCTCACTCAAGCTCTGCTCCCGGATTACGTTACACTTCATCCAGGCTGCATCAAAATTTTGGCTTAAGGTAGTGCCATTGATGTTAGAATCGTACTATTTCGTTCCCTCTTTCTTTTTTTTAGGCATATACAGATCAGTAATCGTTCCCTCAAAGATCTCAGCTGCTTGTGCGATGGTTTCGGACAACGTTGGATGCGGGTGAATGGTTAACGCTATATCCTCTACATCACAACCCATTTCTATGGCTAACGATGTTTCAGCGATAAGCTCGCCAGCATTAATGCCAACAATCCCTGCGCCCAAAATACGCTTGCTTTCAGAACAAAATAACAATTTAGTCATGCCCTCTTCGCGCCCCATACTCAATGCACGTCCACTAGCGGCCCATGGAAAGGTTGCTTTTTCATACGCAATACCTTGTGTTTTAGCATCTTTCTCGGTAAGCCCAGTCCACGCAATTTCAGGATCGGTATAGGCGACACTAGCAATGCATTTTGGATCAAAATAGTGCTTCATACCGCAAATCACTTCGGCCGCTACTTTTCCTTCTGGAATCGCCTTATGCGCAAGCATGGGTTGACCGACAACATCGCCAATAGCAAAAATATGAGGCACATTAGTCCGCATTTGCTTGTCTACAGCAATAAAACCGCGCTCATCCACCTTAACACCCGCCAAATCTGCAGCAATACAACTACCGTTCGGTTTACGCCCAACAGAGACCAACACTTGTTGGAAGCAAAGCGGTTTTTCCGTCGCATGCTCTCCTTCCATCGAGACATAAATGCCTTCTTTTTTAGCCTCAACAGCCGTTACCTTTGTTTTGAGCATGAATTTAACACCTTTCTTATTCATGCGTTTTTGCAGAACATTAACCAAATCAGCATCAGCACCAGGGATTAATTGATCCATAAACTCAACAACAGTAACGTCCATCCCTAATGCAGAATAGACCGTAGCCATTTCTAAGCCAATAATTCCACCACCAAGCACAAGTAAATTCCCGGTAATATCGGCCAATTCAAGAGCACCTGTGGAACTAAAGATACGTTTATCTTCAGGAATAAACGGTAAATTAACTGACTCACTCCCCACAGCAATGATCGCATGTTCAAAATCGATGTGGACCGTCCCATCCTTTCCATCAACAATAACTTGATTAGGATTAGCGAAATGAGCTTTTCCGATAACGACCTCAACTTTGCGCTGTTTGGCTAACGCATTCAATCCGCCAGTCAATTTTTTAACGACTGAATTTTTCCAACCAACCAACTTATCACGCTCTAATTTTGGCGCACCAAACGTCACCCCTTGCGCTGCCATCTCATGCGTCTCATCAAGTACTTTAGCAATATGCAGCAATGCTTTTGATGGAATACAACCTACGTTTAAACACACACCACCTAGCGTATCAAATCGTTCAACTAGGACAACGTTTTTACCTAGATCTGCTGCACGAAACGCGGCTGTATAGCCTCCTGGACCGCTGCCAATAACAACCACGTCTGCCTTTATTTGTTTTGTCATGAAAAACCTCTTAAAATTATTTTTTATATCAAAATTCGTCGTATGTCACTCAGTCCTTCGCCAAGATAGCGAGTAAAGCGTGCAGCCTCTGCTCCGTCAATGACCCGATGATCATAAGATAGCGATAAGGGCAACATCAGCCGGGGAACAAACACACCGCCCTGATAAACCGGTTGCATACTGGAGCGAGATAAGCCAAGAATGGCTACTTCGGGACTATTTACAATCGGCGTAAATGCTCGCCCGCCAATACCACCCAAACTAGAAATGGTAAATGTTCCACCATTCATGTCCGTAGGCATCAACCCTTTATCACGTGCCTTACTGCTTAAACGCGCCATTTCTTTAGCAATATCTGCAACAGATAAACGATTCACATCTTTTATGACAGGGACTACCAAACCATTTGGTGTTTCTACGGCGATACCTATATTGTAATATTGCTTATAAATTAGGTTTTCACCTTTGGCATCCAACGACGCATTAAACTGAGGAAAAACACTTAGCGCCTTACCGACTACTTTGCACACAAACGCTAATACTGTCAGTTTATAATCAACAGCCTCAGGGCGTGTCATTTCCGCTTTTCTAAACGCCTCGAGGTCAGTAATATCAGCATCATCGAACTGTGTCACATGCGGAATAGTAATCCAAGCCCGGTGCACGTTAGCACCGGTTAACCGCTTGATTTTACTGAGTGGCTTCAACTCAATTCCGCCAAATTTACTAAAATCAATACTAGGAGCGACTGGCAACGAGAAACCACTTGTTGTTGATTGATTATTGAGCTTATGTTTGACAAACTGCTCAATATCTTCCTTGCTGATGCGTGATTTTCGACCACTGCCTGCTACGTCAGATAAACTAACCCCCAGCGTATGGGCTAAACGTCGTGCTGCAGGGCCTGCTGAAACAGACGCGACGTCTTGTGATACGCCCGCTATGTCTAAAGCAGGAACATCAGCAGGCGATGTGTTGCTCACAGCTACCGACGCTGGCTTTTTATCGTCCACATCAACAGGAGCTAGCTTAGTCTCATTGCTCTCCGGTTCTTCAACACGTTCCGACGCCACACTTGCACTGGGTGTTAGCATTAAGATCACATCACCTTCGGATATTTTATCACCCAGTTTCGTGTGTATGGAATGAACAGTCCCAGCCATGGGGGAAGGGATTTCCATGCTTGCTTTGTCGGATTCCAACGTAATTAAAGGCGTGTCTATGCTTATCTCATCACCCACTTTAACCAGTATCTCGATAACATCTACCAACGCCGCGCCGCCAATATCCGGCACTTTAATTTCTTTTTCGACTGCCATATAGTCCTCGCGTTCAATCTCAGATAGTCACTGGATCTGGTTTTTCACAATCAATGTTATAACGTTTCAACGCATCAGTAACTACCGACTTAGGCAGGTCGCCAAGTTCTGCTAATGCACTTAAAGCCGCTACAACGATGAATTTTGCATCCACTTCAAAGAAATGCCGTAATTGTGCTCGTGTATCGCTACGACCAAAGCCATCAGTGCCCAATGTAGTATAAGGCACATGAATAAACGGCCGAATTTGATCTGCGTATAATCGCATATAATCAGTCGCCGCAATAACGGGACCTTGACGTTTTACCAACTGTTGTTCAACGTAACATTGTTTTGGCGTTTGATCAGGGTGCATTCGATTATGCCGTTCAATGGCCAGGCCATCCCGACGTAACTCGGTGAAACTAGTCACACTCCAAATGTCTGATGTAACTGAAAAATCATCTTCTAACAAACGAGCAGCTTGAATTACTTCGCGTAAAATAGCACCACTTCCCAATAATTGGATATGACATTTCGACTTTTTGTTAGTCTCTTTCAGTAAATACATCCCTTTAAGAATGCCGTCCTCAACGCCTTCAGGCATATCAGGGTGTGTGTAATTTTCATTCATAACGGTAATGTAATAAAAAATATTGTCTTGTTTTTCATACATGCGATACAAACCATGTTGGATAATCACGGCTAATTCGTAAGCGTATGTCGGATCATAAGAAAGACAATTGGGAATGGTTGATGACATTAAATGACTATGACCATCTTGATGCTGTAAACCTTCCCCGGCCAAGGTGGTGCGTCCGGCTGTAGCCCCTAATAAAAAGCCACGCGCTTGCATATCACCCGCTGCCCACGCCAGATCACCGATACGCTGAAATCCAAACATAGAGTAATAAATATAGAACGGAATCATTGCTAGTTTATTAGAGCTATACGATGTTGCCGCCGCCATCCATGAGCAAAAAGCACCCGCTTCGTTAATTCCCTCTTCTAAAATCTGGCCGTCTTTCGCTTCACGGTAATACATGACTTGCTCGTGATCAACTGGGGTATATAATTGACCTACCGGTGAATAAATGCCTATTTGTCGAAACAACCCTTCCATACCAAACGTACGACTCTCATCGGGTACAATAGGCACGATTCGATTGTTAATTTCTTTATCTTTCAATAACATTGATAAAATGCGAACAAATGCCATTGTGGTTGAAATCTCACGGTCACCCAAATTTTTCGTGACCGCCGCAAAAGCTGACAAACCAGGGATGACTAAGGGATCACATTCGGCGCTTCGAGCAGGCAAAAAACCACCCAAAGCATCACGTTGCTTATGTAAAAATTTAATTTCCGGACTATCATCAGCCGGCCTGTAAAACGGTATTTCTGTAATATTTTCATCACTGATAGGAATACTAAATCGATCCCTGAATGCACGAAGGTGTTCGATGCTCATTTTCTTTTGCTGATGGGTGATATTCATGCCTTCTCCAGCAGCACCCATACCATAACCTTTCACTGTTTTAGCTAGAATCACGGTAGGACTGCCTTTGTGTTCAACGGCTTGAGCGTACGCCGCATAAACTTTTTGTGAATCATGTCCGCCTCGGTTTAACCGCCAGATCTCATCATCCGATAGATTTTCAACCAATTTTTTCAACTCAGGGTATTGCCCGAAAAAATGCTCGCGTACAAACGCGCCGTCGTTTGCCTTGTAGCTTTGATAATCACCATCAACACATTCTTCCATGCGT
>CANJFK010000081.1 GCA_947473535.1 Legionellaceae bacterium
AAATGAGCGTGATGCTATGCTTGACTTGAATTGATTTGATGGGCGGAGCACTATCATCGCTTTCCCTGGAAATGCGTGTACCAGAATGCTCTGGCATGCGGGTGTATTTGACGACCATTGGAATGTTGGCATGTCGTACAGGTGGAATACAAAGAGGATGCAGCACTTTTGCACCCATCGATGCAATTTCTTGTGCCTCATCATAGTTCAGTTGTTTTAATAAGCGAGCATGAGGTAATTGGTGTGGGTTGGCCGTATAGATACCAGCCACATCAGTCCAAATTTCACAGGCGGATGCGTCTAAAATAGCGGCGAGCAAAGCAGCTGACGTATCCGATCCGCCGCGACCGAGTAAAACAGTATCGCCATTCGCATTAGCGGCAATAAAACCTTGCGTGATGATAGCAGCAGCCCCGCATTCAGCAAGTCGATAGGCTAAATCTGGGTTAGGCTCGCCGTTGCAACGGGCAGAACAATAATTTGCTGTATCGCTTCGGGTGGTTGGAATGGCCGTTAACGCTTCACGGGCATCAAACCATAAGCAATTGATACCTTGGTTGTTTAAAAATGCATGCCCTAAGCGCGTTATCATTAGCTCCCCTAGGCTTATTATCTGCGCCTGAGTCTTTGCTGGCGCCTCTCTTAATAAAGCGATGCCGGTTATCCATTTTTGTAGTTGTTGTAGATCAAGCGCAATTAAATCTGGACTGACGTTCAATGCCTCTGCCAGCTGCATGTAAAGATTCGCTAAATCCGTTTGAAGCGCTTGGTGCTTATCAACCAATGCCGCGTCAATGATTTTTTCGAGTTTATTTGTTGCTTGAGATAGAGCGGAACAAACGATCACGGGTTGTACCCCGTTATCAATATGTTTTTGGGTAATTGCCGCAATGTGTTCCCACGTTTCACGAGAAGAAACACTCGTTCCACCAAATTTAGTAATGAGCTGGCGCATATAATTGTTCCGTGCAAAATTAGTACACATTAGCATGGACTTATATCGAGATACAAGAGCGAATAATAATTTTTATGATTAGGTTGATTTTAAGCGGCATTCATTTATCATCGATCGCTGTTTGGAACACGATCCTTTAAGGGTAATGGTATAGTCATGACGCAAAAACCGATTAAAACAATGGTCAGTACAATGGTTATTGTAATGATGACAAACCACGCTGCTTCTGCAGGTGGCTTTTCGCTCTATACTGAAAGTAGTGCAGCCGCGATTGGGAATTATGCGGCGGGTATCGCGGCCGAGGGTGCGGATGCATCCATTGGGTGGTATAACCCGGCTGGATTAGTGTTAATCAAAAAACAGCAAGCTGTTTTTAGTGGTGTAGGTGTATTCCCCAGCACGAAATTGTCGGGTACCAGCACCTTCAATACGGACGATGTCACGCCTTATATTCAATCCTTTAAAAATATCCAAGGTGCAGAAGATGCCGTTGTTCCTGCCTTCCATTATGCGTTGCCGTTAGGTGATCGAGCCACGTTTGGTTTTAGTGTGGTTTCTCCGTTTGGTTTATCAACGAGCTGGGGAGATGCATCGCCTGTTCGCTATTCGTCAACTTATACCCAACTGTTGATGCTTAATGTGTCGCCTGAGCTTGGCGGCAAAATAACAGACAATTTTGCTGTTGGCCTTGGTCTTGATCTGCAATGGGCACGCGTAACATTCAATGGTGTATTAGGCTCGCCTGCAGCATTGCAATTTTTAGAATCGATAGGTGGCCTTGTCACGCCAACCACACTTGATTCAACGAGTACAAACCAAGGTTCTTCATTTGGAGTGGGTTTTCATGCTGGCGTTCTCAGTATGTATAACGATAATCACACGCGCGTTGGATTGAACTATCAATCAGGCATAGCACATATGTTTACAGGTAATAGTGTGTTGACTGGTCGCCTGGCTGATCCTGAGTTAACGAACCCCAACGCTGTATTTCGCAGCGACGGGTTGACCAGTAATAACGTTCAATTGCCGGACGTGGTAACATTAAGTGGCTATCAAGATGTGAATGACAAATTAGCATTACTTGGTTCAGTGGTTTACACCGCCTGGAGTTCGTTTAAGACGATCCAGTTAAACAATGTCGCGGCCTTTTCAGCGGAAGAAGGCGCTCAACAATTTGTTAATTCAACTAGCATTGAGGATTATCGTGATACTTGGCGGTTTGCAATTGGAGCGAATTACCATGTGAATGAATTATGGATGATGCGTGTTGGGGGCGGCTATGATCAAACGCCAACGATTAACGCAGCACGCGATGTTCGTCTTCCAGATTCGAGTCGATGGGCATTATCCATCGGAACGCATTATCAAGTTCGCCCTAATATTGGTCTTGATCTTGGTTATACTTATTTGTTTGGAAGTAACGATGCCCGCGTGAATAAAACGCAGGTACTTGGCCCTAGTTCGTCTAACGTTATCAACGCGCTTGCAAGTAGTCATGCGCAGTTGGTGGGCTTACAAGTGGTATGGACTATTGATAAAGTGGTTGCTACTAAATAGGATCATACCTAGCGCCCTGGTTCAACAACAGCGTTTAAATGAAGGCTGTTGTTGAACCAACCGTCAATCTAATTCTTACTTAATGTCGTTTCACCGGGGCCATTAACTGTCACCGTGTATCCATTAGCACTTATTTGACTGGGTGTAATAATACCCGTATTTAAATCAAGCGTGACTGTCCCTAATTCCACTGGATTGCCGCCATCATTTGGCCCGGTTCCCATTTTGATTAACGCAGGGCATTTTCCGTCTACAGTATGACCAAAGCATGCCATTCTGACTTCGGTCCAAATGACTTTGCTGTCGCTCATTGGTCGTGTAGGATGTTGGGACGGAATAGTACCAGCTACGAATGCGTTTGATTCAACGCCCGTGTTATTATGCGTGATTAATTGTTTAGGGCTAGCCATAATAACTGTTGCCGTTAAGCTCAGCGTTGCCGCGACCAACGAATTGAGTAATCGATTCATGTATTGTTCTCCGCAAGGTATATATTTCGAGTATTAGAGTCTACAATATCATGCAAAAAAATAGAACAAAAATTAAAGTCGATTGAGTGGATTTACTATATAATGTCATTTTTTGTACGGAATGGAACTTGGCATGCCTGTTACAACCTATTTTGCAGAGATTTAATATGAAAAAAACCGATTTTAATTTTGATTTACCGGTAGAGCTGATTGCTCAATACCCATTAGCGAATCGTAGTGATTCCCGTTTGTTAACCTTTCATCGTGCAACAGGTCTGCATGCACACCATGAATTTAAGTCACTCGCTGATTTTTTTGAGCCAGGCGATCTGTTGGTAATGAATGATAGCCAAGTTATTCCTGCCCGAGTATTTGGCCATAAAGCGAGTGGTGGAAAGGTTGAACTATTGGTTGAGCGCTTAACGGCTAGTGATTGTTTTTTAGCGCATATTAAGGCGAGTAAATCACCAAAAGTAGGTACGATGATTCATTTAGATAACGATTGGTCTGTGGAGATTATGGGCCGAGACGATGATCTATATTGCTGCCAGGTCGATGGGGATGTTGATACTATGTTGCACCAAATTGGTCACATTCCGCTCCCCCCATATATTACTCGAACGGACGAGTTGCTCGATCTAAATCGTTACCAAACCGTCTACGCACGACACAAAGGCTCGGTAGCCGCACCAACCGCAGGTTTACATTTTGATGATAGTGTATTAGAAAGTCTCAAATTACGCGGTGTGGCGATTGCATATTCAACGTTACATGTTGGAGCAGGTACTTTTCGTCCCGTGCGTTGTGATGATATTAACGATCATAAAATGCATTATGAACGATACACCGTGAGTGACGCATTATGTGCTGCGGTACAGAAAGCTCGCGCAGCGAATAAGCGTGTAGTAGCTGTGGGTACCACTGCCCTGCGGAGTTTAGAAAGCGCGGCACGCGATGGCGAGTTGCGGGCTTGTAGTCGTGATACGGACATATTTATTGTTCCAGGTTATCAATTTAAGATTTGTGATGGATTAATTACTAATTTTCATTTACCGGAATCAACCTTATTGATGTTGGTGTCTGCTTTTATTGGCCATGAGCAAGCAATGGAACTCTATCGTGTAGCGATCGAGCAGCGTTATCGATTTTTTAGTTATGGTGATGCTAGTTTGTTGTTGTAGATTTGGAGTCTTATGTATAAACACGTTGAATTCTCAGGACTAGTCCCTATCTTCTCGTCTCAGGCCGGACGTTGTCTCACGGCTGAAAATTGGCAAGATGTTGGGATTAAGGTCGCATCCTATTCTTTGGCATCCTTGCTGATGAAACCAGGCCTCGATTTTTTAAGCACGTTACCTGATTTGGCAACGTATGTTGGTTGGCCTGGCATGATCGTTCTCAATGCATCGATGCCGGTTATCGACGATCAAGGCGGATACTCCTTGCGCTCTCAGTATGATGGCAGCCGAAGTTATTATGCTATTGATGAATTGTTGGGGCTGATGGCCGCCTTGTGTCCTCAATACGTTATTATGCCGCAAGGCGTGCTGCAATACGGTAAAAATGCCTGGCAATCGTTGCCTGATACTATCTTCCCTTTTTTCCCTATATCCGATCGCCCGGAGCCATCAGAGCAACGTCCTTATGGTTTGTATTTTTTTTATGATCAACAGACATTGCCCTTTGACGCATTAAAACAGCAGCTTGCCCAGTGTATCGGTCTACCGTGTTATGTTGGCGGTGATTTGAGCTTGGTCATGTTGCGCGAGTTGGGTCGCTGTGGTGTGCAATACCTCGAATCCGATAGACCTGCGGATGATGCTTGTTTAGGAACAGTTTATACCAGTGAAGGGAATGTATCGATATCAGATGGTCTGCAAGCGTTACAATTTGAAGTAATTGATAAAGACTGTCATTGCCCAACCTGTAGCCAACAGTTTACTCGCGCTTATTTGCATCATTTGTTGGAGCATACGCCTTTATTATGCCAACGTTTATTGGTGCAACATAATGTGCATTTCGTGTCCTTGCTGCAGGGTTAAAAAAATATAACGTCTCAACGTCATTTACGCCACATTGAAATCCCGATATCATGTCTCCCAAATTTGCAGTGCTTTGCGGGTCGATTGAACCGCCTTCGATTAATAAATTTGGAGAGATAGACATGAGTTTTTTTATAAGTGATGCCCTTGCTGCAGCAAGTGTTACACCTCCCGCATCAACTGATGGAACCTTTTCATTGATCATGATTGTGGCGATTTTTGTATTATTTTATTTTATGTTGATTCGTCCTCAAAGCAAACGTGCAAAGGAACATCGTGAATTGACTGGAAAATTGAAAAAAGGCGATGAAATTATTACATCCGGCGGCATGCTTGCTAAAGTAACTAGTTTAGATGAGCAGTACATCAAGGTCAGCATTGCGGACGGTATTGAAGTCACGTTACAACGCGGTGCGGTAAGCACAGTCTTGCCTAAAGGCACTCTTAAATCCCTGTAAGCGAGTCACACGGAAATGCAAAATAAATACCCACTTTGGAAAAATTTATTGCTTATCATTGTCGTGATGATTGCCTTGGTTTATGCCATACCCAATTTATATAGTGAAGATCCGGCTGTTCAGGTTTCGTCGCAGTCGCTCATGGAGCCACAAAAATTAGAGGCTCAGGTACGCGGCCTGTTGGACGCGGCAAAACTTGGTTACCGATCAATCACTGTGGGTAATGAGCGTCTTGAAGTACGCTTTGCTTCGACGGATACGCAGTTGCTGGCGCGTGATGTGATTAAGACGGGCTTGGGCAACCAATACACGGTGGCGTTAAATCTTGCCTCATCAACACCAGCCTGGCTCACCGCAATTGGTGCTGAACCGATGAAGCAAGGCTTGGATTTGCGAGGGGGCGTACATTTTCTTTTGGAAGTAGACATTGATAGCGTTATCACCCGACGTTATGAAGGTTTAATGAAGAGTATCGGTCAAGACTTGCGTGAAATTGGTGTACGTTATGCGGGTGTTCGGTATATCGCTGACAAAGGTATTGATGT
>CANJFK010000082.1 GCA_947473535.1 Legionellaceae bacterium
ACCTGATTCGAATTTTTGCAATGGTTTCCACTATTAACACCCCAGTTCTCCGCTGATTACCCAGCGGTTATGTTACACCTCAGAGGGGGGTCAATTTTGGACGCTGTTTTACCCCCTAAAGGGGTCATTTTTGCATGCTGATTAACAACCGTTCAAAAAAAAACCCATTAACGCTATCTATTGCTCAGCAAAACAAACCTATTTTAGGTTCATTTGAACAGTTTGCATTAGATGACAGTAACCATTCGAAGAAAATGTTCAATCATTTGATCGATGAAAATATATCATTGAGCAAGCGAAAAAAGGCGTTTTTTCATTTTTTAACGCTGTTTGAGAGCGAGTATGAAGTAGAAGTTATGCGGATGTTAAACTCAGATGAATTTTCGTTTGAATCCGATCAATACCAAGGACTAGCAACTATTCTGATTCATACGGGTGACGTGGGTGTATTGCTGTTTATGCAGCAGTTACAGAATTTAAAAAAGAATAAAGCTTATGATGTCTTTAGTCAGGTCTTTCTTGCGAAAGGACAACCTTATACTGAGTTGATGACACCTCAAGGAATAGACTACTTGGAACGTTTGTCGACATTGAACGGTGCCGAGTTAGATTGGTGGCAATCGTTAGTTGAACAACATCAGCAAGCCGGTGCGCGAGTCAATTTTATCGAATTATTTGGAGCATACAGTTATTTTTTAAGCGAGCTTAAATTATTGGATCTAGGCAAGCTGCCGTCTTCCAGTCCGTTTAAACAGATTAAAAACATGAAAGTATCGCTGGCTCGCGCATTGTATATTCTTAAAAATGCACCCGATAAAGAAGAGCAACTAGCATGCCTTTCTGGTTTGGATTTTGGGCCCAATGGCGCTTATTACGCCTGCCGCTATAACCAGTTTAAATTGGTTTCAAAAGAAATGAACGTAACGCCTAAAAATGGTGTTATCTCTATCAATCCTAGCGCGGAAACGCGAGGTTATAAAACAAAATTAGATCTTCATCTAATGAACCTTCCTGATGTAATGGTTATTAATCCAGGTGATGCATTGCCTGACGTTGATACGCTAGGGCAGATGCCGAGGTTAATTCAACACGACGGCATGTATTATATGTATGCAGAAAATGACAGTGGTATATGGCGCATTGAGTCCCTACACTATGAGATAGATCATGCGAACAATCTTAAACCAGGGCCTACACTGATTAAAACTGGGGCGAACTATTTTATATATGGTTCTGATGAAAGTACCTGGCGTCTGATGAAACTGGAGTTAGACCAAGCGGCTATTGGGATAGATTTTAGCGTTGATGGAGTGCTTGACTATGATGTTAAATATAAGCGGCTTTATGAAACGATTTATGATGATTTCCTTCATAGAGAACTAGATTATGAGCGCATAATTGAACTAGATTACTCCGTTAAAACCATGCGATTTGACAAGGCCGATAAAAAAATCAATAAATTTGATGAGTCAATCGGTGAGCGTGTTTATACAAATGAAGAACTCAGGGAGATATACTACCGCTACGTTGGTGAGCAGAAAGACACGTTTTCATTTGATACGTATCAAAAAATAGACCGTTACATTGATAAACTGGCCGATCCGGCTGGTCTATATAAGGAACAATGGCGTTTTCTAGCGGCAAAGATTTGTACTGGACCGAAAGAAACGCCAAGCGCTGATCCTTCTTTGGAGTTTGCTGCTTTTATCAAGACACTGCTTGCGGTTAGCAATAAATTTAGTGAGGATCCTGACCTTACCTTGGGTACCGTCCTCTCTATTATTACGGATAGGCTGGTACCCATGAAGCCTGATTCAATACCGTCGGTAAGCGAGCTGAGTAGTCTGTTGAATCTCATTGGCGCTCAGCCTACCTCATTGAGATTGAATACAATGTTGCATCACGCTTTGGTTCATTTGGAGCACCATGGTGAATTAACCTATGTCGTGTTAAATAACTATGCTCAGCGAGTGGCCATTGAGGAGGAACAAACAACGCAAATCATAACGGATAATTTTGAGTTGTTCATTGCCAAGCAAAACGCGATAAAATTTGATGGTGTAAAAAGTAAATTTGAAGACGCTTTTATTGTGTTCTTGTCACTGATTAATGATGAAACGGATGACAGCGTAGTGTACGCAGCGCAAGCAGAAGGCCTGCGATCATTTTTTGTAAAAAATTTAGATGAAAAAACACGTTATACGCTTTTGTTGATATTAAATGATATTAATATTGCCAAGTCGGATAAATTACCATCTACTCCTGCGATCATTGAACTGATTATGGCTTTATCGGTGGAATCGTTTGTTTTGTCTCAGATGACAGAACTGGAACGTCGAACGGCAATTATAAAAATCATTAACGATAAGGATCTATTACCTGATACAAAAATAGGCAAAGAGCCGGATGAAGAATCGAAACTTAGTCTCCTGAGTGTTTTTAAAGATTTTTTTACCGAGTACGATGTGTTGGGACCGATAGATTACGCCCTTGATAATGATTGTGATCTGATATCGATGTCGTCTGCACCGACTGACAATACGTTAAATGATTTACCCATTCAATCGAATGCAGGTTATATACGCGTTGTGCGCCCTGAGGACGATACCTGTGATATTTTTTTCATGCCACTTTATAAAGCAAAAAATGCAGGTTATCGAGATTGTTATATTTGGGATGATGAAACAGAACAACTATCCTACATTGGACCAACTGGCGATGAACAAGCTGTCATTCACTTAGATGACCCCGATCGTTTGTCTGATCGAGGGTGGTTATCTGATATGGCTTGGTTGGAAGTGAGCAGTTCAGATAAATACACCTTATCAAAAGACGAGCTGGATTATTTAATTACATCAAATGGCGGTCACGTACGCGATTCTTTGTTTTATGTCGATAGGAGCGCTGTTATGCGTTCTTGCATTCCTTTAATAATTAATAAAACACAGCTCGATGTATTTGATAGAAAAATGCAGCCTAGCGATTCGCTTAAACATCTATCGTTAGCTGAAACAAAACAGATTAAGGCGATCATCGCACCAATTAAATCACCTTTTGATTTAAAATTAAAATCAGGGATGCAGCGGGTATTAGGTGACACGCTGGGTTCGATTGGCTTCAATTATTTGAAAAATAAAGCAAAATTGTTAAAAACGGCACTGGAGGCACTGAAAACAAGCGCGTTAAGTGAAGATGCTACGGAAGACGATGTACTATTAAAATTGACCGACTTAGAGGCTACGATCAAAGCAATATACAAGAACTTACCTGTAACTCAAGGAACGCTTAAAGAACCGATTCATAGATTTTGTAAACGGCAGGCAGATAAAGATGCCATTGATGCTTATTTAGAAACGCAATCATTATCGCCTTTAATTAATTTAATATTTGAGGGGCGTTTGAAGGTATTTTTAGAGAAATCAATGAAAGTACTTAAAACTGGTGATCGGACATTTGATAAGAATCTTGTCGAAAAATTAGGTAT
This sequence comes from Legionellaceae bacterium, assembly GCA_947473535.1. Taxonomy (GTDB): domain Bacteria; phylum Pseudomonadota; class Gammaproteobacteria; order Legionellales; family Legionellaceae; genus CANJFK01. The sequence continues at coordinate 3,485 of CANJFK010000082.1, forward strand.
ATTGGACAATGAGGTACCTGTTGTAACCGCATTAAAAGAATATGGTCAACGTTACGATGCGCTCAATGGTTTTATAAACGCGTTGATAAGGCTTAGAAATACGGTTGGCATTGATTTTAAACATTGTGTGAGTGTATTAAATAATCCACCTGCAAACTTAACGCGATTAAGTGTTATCAAAATGACGCAGTTGCTCGCCGTACTAAGCAAGCAACATCGGGTTCCCGTTTCTGAGCAGCTTACCATCGTGATGGCGGTGCTTCGAAGTATTCCTAGTTATGATCCTGAGACATTAGACCTAGATCCTGCGCTAAAAGCATTGAACGAGCTTGCCAATTACCAGGATATTTTAGGTCCAGAGGCCAGTAAAACGATGCTTAATGTATCTTTCAAGCATCATTTAACGCAAAAAACACCCTTTCCACTGAAAGATATGGTTGCACTACGGACGACTGCAGGCATTGATCCTGAATTGGCTAACGCACTGTTCGATGGATTGGTGAAGGTGATTGAGCGAGCTGGAAAACAACCTGAGGATGCTAATACAGCCGGCCTCATCATGGCGATGATCACTCAAACCACCGCGCTAATGAATGCTCGAATCGAGACCACACCAGCCATTGTTCCACTAATAAAGCTACTATTAGACGGCTGTATTACTGGGACTCACGATGAGCTAACGCATTACATCAAATTACTCAGCAGCATACCGCCTGATAAGGAAAAATCGCAACAGTGGATCATTATTTTTTCAGCATTAGGCCAACAAACGGTAGATCTCGCGAAATTAGCGCAGATTCAACAACAACTAACAACGCACGTTCTTTTATTGGAGAAAATAGCAGGGCTATTTGTAGTCCAGCCTTATCCGGATATTGATAAGCTTATCGATATCTTAAATAAACCCGCGAAGGATGTAGCATCGTATATTGAGCTTTTTGATTTAGATCCCAAAGGTGTGCGTCAAGAGCCGGCTGATCTTGACAATCAGTTTTCGGTTGATCGTGTTGAAACCGTTGTAACAGGCATTCGACAATTAACAAAAAATGATTCACTAAGTGAGTCACAACAATTCGACTTAGCGCAGCAATTCATTTATATGAATGCAATCGGTCGAGATAAGCCGCTTGTTTTTGGCAGAGAGACGTACGCAAATCTCACGAAAACTAGTCGAACTGACCTTGGTGTGTTGTCAAGTAAGCTGATTAAAGCGTTGCGTGCCCCAGGACTTGGGCCTCATCAAGAGCGTACCCTGCAATTGAAATTATTAGCGGTCATGCGGGAGCAGTACTTTCGAGCAACAGGCTATCTCCCGTATTCTACACAAATGCTATCGTTGCTGCTTTCGCTGGATAATCCGGAAAACTTACTCATGCAAATTAATACAGGCGAGGGTAAGAGTATTACAACTGCAATGCTTGCCGCGTTGCAGTGGGTGAAGGGCGGTACAATCACGGTTTGCACGGCTGATCGTGGTTTAGTTCAACAAGATTATAACGATAAAGGTGCTAAATATTTTTTTGATGGTTTAGGGATCCCCTCGGCGGTGGTTCTAAGCGACTCTCCACGCGGTACAATCCGCCTGGGGGGTATTAATTATACGACCTTATCGGATATGTCGTTGTACCGCTCAGAAGCTAAAATTAACGGTGAACCATTAAGCGAAATCATTGCTGGAAAGGAAACACCGCATCATTTGATTCTTGATGAATGTGATTATTCGACCTTGGATGATAGTCGATTATTTAACTATACCATTAGCGCGGATGAAAGCTCGGATAGTCATTATAATCCTTACGCTTGGGTTTACCCCTTAATCAACGAATTTATTGATTTACCCGCGTATGAGCTTGAGCATGCGAAAGGTGGTTGGGATGAACTGGATGATATTCGTCAGCTTAAACAATTCCTTGATGACCGCGTGAAAACAACGGAGCAGAGAACACAGTTAAGTCTTTTTAGTGATACCAAGTTGAATCGATGGTTGGATGAGGCTGCGGATGTTCATATTAAAACGTGTAAGGTAGGTCGTCAGTTTAGTCTTTCAAAGGAAACAAGGGTCATTGGTGGGATAGAGCAAGAGGTCTCCATTGCGATTCCTGTAAAAGGTGGCCTAGAGCAAATAGGATCCACGTTAGAAGGCAGCAGGCAGCAGTTTTTGCATGCTCGATTGATGAAGGAAGACGGCTCCAGTCTGTTTCCCATTGATGCAGAAATGTTAGTGGTGGCCACAGAATCAGCGAAAGGCTTTATCGATTACTATCGTGAACACCAGGGACGAATCATCGGTATCACGGGTACAGCAGGAACGCCAGATGAGTTGATAGAACAAGAAGCCAAGTTTGGCATGGTTGCTTTGGACATTCCTCCCCATAAAAAAAATAAACGAGACGAGCTTCCAACACGCGTTAAAGGTACAAGTAATCAACATGATCAGGCGATTATTAAGGCGGTTTCTGAGGCTGAAATGGCCGACCTGGGGGCATTGCCGGTACTTGTCAATGCGAGCAATCTAGCAGA
>CANJFK010000083.1 GCA_947473535.1 Legionellaceae bacterium
CTATGAGGCACTTACCACCGACCCGGAACCTGTAATGAGGCAGGTATGCGAATTTCTTGGAATTGAGTTTCAAGATGTAGTGTTGAGATCCTCAATGCGCTACATGGATCCTTTCAATAAGTCAGCAGAGTCAGGGAAAATGATTTCTAATTCTGGTAAATGGAAGTCATATTACTCTCCGAGACAGATTGTAGATATTGAAACTATTGCTGGCGAATTCCTTTCTTCTCTTGGTTACATAGTTACCAATCATGGAAATGTTGACCCACATCCTATACGGTTGGGCTACTGGCGCATTCATGATGGTATCGGTGTTGTAGTTAGATTTTTAACGCAGTATGGCTTGGGAGCTATACCGCTACTCATGAGGCATATTGGCGTTTCAATTCGACAATGGGCAAGTGCTAAGTATTAATACATGGCTGTTATTTGCAAAGAAAAAAGTAAGTGTTTCATTTTACTTGCAGGGAAAGACTAGATTTATTGGTGGTGTGTGCTCGGGTGTCAGTAAGATTGATCTACTTCACCGTGTATTTGCTCCGATTTTTTAAATTTTTGGATTAGATGATGATCACGGGGATGTTAAGACGTTCTTTTGTAATTTTTTGGGTGCTTTGTAATATGGCAATGGCTGATACAAATTTGCCTGGGAATCATATCCATAATTTTTCTAATAAATTATGGGATAAAAATTCCGTTGATTGGGCGCTTCCGGCATTGCATGCAAGGGAACTTGGTTATCGTTATGTAACTATAGGAAAACCAAAGGACCCTAATTTCGATACTTTGCAAGTAATAAAGCTATCAAATGCATATTACCTCTCGGCGCGGATTAATGTAAAAAATAAAACCATACGATATTTAGATTGGCTAAGTAATAATAAAGGGTCAAGTTTATTGCGAGATCACAGAATTACATATAAGTGGTATGAGTTCGATAATGATGATTTGCAAATATTGGAAACCTATGGATGTCGACACAATGCTGAGGTAAAAATAGAAAGCACGGGTGACCTGTCAGAAATTAAAAGAGCATTTTATACGGGCGCGAATTCAGGACCAGAAACGAACGTAGTTTATAATTTTCAGAGTAAGTTTGCAGTACGAAAATTACTTGCTAATGTTTTGTGGAGTTACGGCGCCGGAGATTACTCAGTTCTTTTTATCGATGACCTACCACGTGATATCCCCATTTGTGAAAACAAGGACTCGGGCGGTGAAGGGGCGTACAAAACTTGGAAAGAGGGTCAGAAAGATTTTTTAGTAAAGGTTTCTGCTGAGTTAAAAAAGAATGATCTGGATCGAGATTTGATATTTGGTAATGTATGGCATCCGTTGGCACCAGGGACTGCAAAGACTTATCTAAAATGGTTTGCTGATGGGTCACTAAAGCTTGATCATTATTATCTTGAAGCGGGCCCACAAAAAGCTCTCTCTATAAGGGCCAATGGAACTGATCCATCTACCGGTTTGCCGGCTTATGTTAGTCGAGACGGTTATCTTCCTGCTGATAGGGTATCTATTTCGACAAGTCATGGATGGTATGGAAGTCAGAATAACGACGAACAAAAAGCAAGATTCAAATCTGGTCGGCAGGAGTACCTAGACCAACATTATTATGTGGCTAGAATCTCAGCTTTGCAAGGCTCTTGGTTTGGTTGGTATGGTGAGAGTGGTGTTGACGTAAGGGAGTTAACGTCTGGTACAGATTTTGGTAAGTTAATCCACACAAATGACATGCAGTTGTTACGTGCCATACCCGGTTGGGATAACCTTGCAAACGTGAATTTGGTTGATCGTCGATATGACGAAGATTCACAAGTCTATCGAAGTAAAAATAGCTATTTCTCTCCCAGTATAATCTTCTCTCGTCATTACAATAGTGGCGAACTGTTTGTTATTTTTAAGAAAATAGATGGGGAAATAAAGCTTAATCCTAATGAAGTAATCTCTGAAGCTTGGTTTTCAAACCACTATTTCAAACGAACAGGTGAGAGCGCGTTGTCATGTTTGCGGCAAGATGAGGCGCGTATTCTGTTGACTTGCGAATCTGCTCTCGACCGGGGCATCCGAATCACGCTTGATCTAGCGAAACCCATGAAACTTCCATGAGTGTCATTCTTCTTGGGCTCTCCTTTGATTGTCCGATCAGATTTTAGTGAGGTTGTACAGTTCCACCTCCTTTCCTTTTGGCTTAATGAAATTATAGCCAGTTCGGTCAGAGTTTATCCAAACTATTGGAAGAGTTTAACAATAATCTATCATGCTGAAAAAGATAAAAATAAAAGTAATGGCCGCGTCACGAATCAAGAAACTCGATCATTTCTATTCTTTGTGTACGGGTGGAAAAATTCTTGATGCGGGTGTATCTGGCAGAGCGCGACTACAAGGGGAGAATATTTTTCTTGAGGAGTTCAGATTTTCAGGGTCTTGCTATACGGGTTTGGGAATTCAGGATCTTAGTGAACTCTCTATGCTTCATCTAGACAAGCATTTTGTGACCTATGATGGGAGGTTGTTTCCGTTTGGAGATAATGAGTTCGATTGGGTCTTCAGTAATGCAGTTATAGAGCATGTTGGCAATACTTCAGATCAAGTGATTTTTCTCAATGAGATGTTGCGCGTGGCTAAGGATGTGTTTTTTACCACACCAAATAAATACTTTCCTGTGGAGAGTCATACCAATGCATTATTCCTGCATTGGTTCCCTGGAAATATTTTTCATAAATGGTGCGCCAAATATCATCCTTATTGGACAAGAGAGAATCTCCAGCCTCTCGGTATGGATGATTTATTGAAAGTGGTAAGGGCTAGTAATGCCACCTCTTACGAGGTGTTCAGTAATCGCATGTTGGGTTGGCCGATGACCTATACGGTTGTGTGTCACAAGTAATGATGAACAAGTCCACGCTACTTTCTATTAATAACTATTATTATCGGCGAGGCGGTGCTGAGGTGGTTTTCTTGGAACAGAATCGTCTATTCGAGGAAATGGGCTGGTTAGTAGTGCCATTTTCCATGCGCCATGATAAGAATCTCGAATCGCCTTGGCAAGATTATTTTGCTAAAGAGATCGAATTTAGCCAAGTCTACTCTTTCTGGCAGAAGGCTACACGCGCAGCTAAGGTTATATATTCTTTTGAAGCTCGCAGAAAGATAGCTGCTTTAGCTTTGCGAGTGAAGCCAGATGTAGCTCATGCGCATAATGTTTACCATCATATTTCTCCAGCCATTTTTAGTCAACTCAAGGCCTTGGATATTCCAACTGTATTGACATTGCACGACCTGAAGATCGCTTGCCCAGCCTACAAGATGCTGACACATGATGGAATTTGTGAACGGTGTAAGGATGGGGCGATCTGGAATGTAGCGAAGCATCGTTGTGTGAAAGAGTCTCTGTCTCTTTCTGCTGTGATAATGTTGGAGTCTGCCATGCATCGCTTACTGGGTTGCTACTCACGTTATATCGATCGATTTGTGGTGCCGAGCCGTTTTTATCTTGAGAAGTTAGTGGAATGGGGTTGGCCACGTGAACGTTTTACTTATGTCCCTAATTTTGTTGATGTGGAGCAACTTCGGCCACGAGGGAAGCCAGGAAAGGCTTTTCTTTTCTTTGGTCGTCTAGGGCCTGAGAAGGGCCTAGTTACCTTTGTCAAGGCAGTGGCCTTGGCAGGTGTTAAAGGCTGGATAGTAGGAACCGGACCAGAGGAGGAGAAGCTTCGGCGCTTGGCGTGTGATATTGGTGCTGATGTGGAATTTTTGGGCTATCGTACTGGTAACGATCTATTCGATTCCATACGCGGGGCGCGGGCGATGGTACTACCATCGGAGTGGTATGAGAACGCACCCATAAGTGTGTTGGAGGCTTATGCTCTAGAGCGTCCGGTTATTGGCGCTGATATCGGAGGCATTCCCGAGTTGATCTGCCCAGGCGAGACGGGCGAGATATTTGTCAGCGGAGATGCCGAATCTCTAGCGAAAAGGCTGAGACAGTTCTCAGCCATGTCGGATCACGATATTCTTGCCATGGGTAAAGAGGGGCGGGCCTGGGTGGAGCGAGACTTTACGGCGTCACACTACAGAGAGAGATTGCTCGAGTTGTATCGTGGATTGGGAGTCGAAGTATGAGCCGACCCCTGTCGGTTATGTGGCTCGGTTTACGTGGTTTCCCCGGTGTGCAGGGGGGCATTGAGACTCATGCTGAGCATATCTGCCCCTTACTGGCTGATTTGGGATGTAATGTTCATGTTGTGATTCGGTCCCCATACCAGTCGAATGATCTGGGTGAGTCGTGGAAGGGGGTGCATTTTCATTCATTGTGGGCACCCCGTTCAAGGGGGCTGGAGGCCATACTGCATACGTTCTTGGGTGTCCTGTATGCGGGGCTAGTTCATAGACCAGATGTGTTACATATTCAGGCTATTGGTCCGGCGATCATGACACCGCTTGCACGACTGCTTGGTCTGAAGGTGGTAGTGACACACCATGGGCCCGATTATGATCGACAGAAATGGGGCCGCTTTGCTAAATTTGTGCTGCAACTTGGGGGGCGACTTGGTATGCGGTGGGCGAATGAGCGTATTGTGATTTCCAAGATAATCCAGAATATAGTATGGGATAAGCAAGAGCAGGATAGCGTACTGATTCCTAATGGCGTTGTTCTGCCAGTGATGGTCTCTACGATAGGGAGTTTGTTACCGTTTAGTCTGACGCCAGGGAAGTATATCGTACTGGTAAGTCGACTAGTTCCAGAGAAGCGGCATATAGATTTAATCGAAGCTTTTCATCGAGCGAATTTGGAGGATTGGAAGTTGGCTATCGTAGGATCAGCCGATTATAAGGATGGATATACGAGACAGGTGCTCGAAGCCGCAGCAAAAGTAAGTGGGGTGGTGTGTACGGGATTTCAGGGTGGACAGGGGTTGTCTGAGTTATATGCTCATGCTGGTTTTTTTGTGCTGCCATCCTCCCATGAAGGACTACCTATCGCTATATTGGAGGCTTTAAGTTACGGTTTGCCCGTGGTGGCTAGCGATATTCCAGCAAACCTGGAGGTGGGTTTGCCAGCTGAGCATTATTTTTCTCTGGGTGATGTTAACGCCTTAGCAGAAAAATTATGTGAGTTCGCCACCATCCCACTGACTCTGGAAGCTCGTGAAATAAGACGTTCTTGGGTTTCTGAGCGGTTTGACTGGAATGATATTGCACGCCGAACTATGGTTGTCTATGAAGCAGTCGTTTCTGGGCGACTGCGTTGATTTTTAAATTGATCGATTGAAACTACCTTCTTTAGCCCTCTAAGATTCAAAGTTATTTGCCATCATAGAAAAAATTATTTGGAGTCGATGTAATGGAACTAAAAAACACCAATGTGGTTTGGCATCGCGCCACAGTAACACGTAGCCGTCGTGAGCAGCTTAATCAACACAAGTCAGTGATTCTCTGGTTTACTGGTCTGTCTGGTGCTGGTAAATCAACCGTGGCTCACGCTGTTGAAGAAGCGTTATATCAAGCTCGTCGACGTACTTTTGTGATGGACGGTGATAATGTGAGGCATGGATTGTGTAGTGATCTTGGATTTTCCGACGCAGATAGGCAGGAAAATATTCGCCGTGTAGCAGAGGTTGCAAAGTTAATGTTGGAGGTCGGGGTAATTACCCTGACCGCTTTCATTTCGCCGTTTGCAGCAGAAAGAAATCTGGCAAGAAATCTGGTTCCTAGTGATGATTTTATTGAGATCCATTGTCTATGTGATCTGGCAATTTGCGAGCAACGCGATGTCAAGGGTCTTTATAAGAAGGCACGCCGAGGCGAGATTGAGTGCTTTACTGGAATCTCTTCGCCATATGAGGCACCGGAAAAACCAGAGCTGAGGCTGAATACTGGAAGCAATTCTCTGCAGGACTGTGTTGACCAGGTTCTTGCATTACTCAAGCAACGCGGCATCATTGGTGCTGCTACTCCTAATTAGGA
>CANJFK010000084.1 GCA_947473535.1 Legionellaceae bacterium
CCTCGCTACGCTCGGGATGACGTACGGCATGAGCAGTTACGTTTTACAATCCCCTAGCATAGATTGCTCCGAGGATTGCTGGATGTTTTGCACCTGTAATACGAGTTAAATCAATAGGTATTTGGTTGACCGTTTGGGCCGCAAGCCAGGCAAACATCATTGCTTCCAAAAAATCAGGATCAACGCCTATAGCGCTCGTACTTGCCACAACTTGATCAGGTAATTGAGCGGAAAGAGCTTTTAGAAGTGCGTGATTATGCACGCCACCACCACAAATTGCGAGTTGTTCTGGCCTTAAGTCAAACCCTTCGATTGCTTGACAAATTGAGGTAACGGTTAAAGCCAGTAATGTTGCTTGGATATCATGACTGGCATAATCTGGTTGTGTATGGCTCAAAAGCCATTCGAGGGAAAAGTATTCTTTACCAATGCTCTTAGGTGATGCCAATTTGAAGTAAGGATCAGCCAAAAAACGAGACAATAAGGGTTGAATGACTCGACCGGTTGCGGCCCACTGCCCGCCCTGGTCGTAAGGCTGGTTTAAGTGCTGATGAACCCAAACGTCCATGAGACAATTTCCAGGGCCTACATCGTGGCCGCGCACCTCGCCGTGAGCGAGATAAGTCACATTAGCAATCCCGCCAATATTCACCACAGCGATTGGATAGGTTAGTGAGCCAAACAGCGCTTGATGATAAATAGGAGCAAAAGGCGCGCCTTGGCCGCCTAACACCACATCACGCGTTCTAAAATCTGCAACGACCATTTTACCGGTTAGTTCAGCAATCGTATGCGCGCAGCCTAATTGCAATGTATAGGGAATATCAGCCATTACGTCATGACAAATCGTTTGACCATGACTACCGATAGCAATAATTTGATCAGTAGGCACATGCGTTGTCGCCATTAATTGTTGGGCAGCATAAGCAAACTCCCGACCGATTAATGTATCAATTTGACGCAACCTAGCAGGCATTATTGGCTCACCACTAACAACGTCACGCAACGCCTGTTGGGCCTTCTCACCATATGCACGGGTGATTCCTGCAATCAACGTATTATTTGAGATATCAACAAGAGCCGCGTCAATCCCGTCCATACTGGTACCCGACATCAACCCAATAAATAATGACATTATTTCTTCCACGTTCTAACGTTTATTCTCTAGATCAAAAACTAACATGTTATATTAACAATGCGAAGATCAATCCTTATTATTTATACCTATTCATTATGCAAAAATTGTAAAAGCTTGCTACGCTATCATAAGAAGAACATTTATGCTGAAGTTTGGTGAGGGATACAATAATGAAAAAATACACACCCTATTTGCTTCTACTCATATACCTATTACATAACACCAGCTATGCTCAAGAGCGTGAGATTGCAATCACCATCGATGACTTGCCTTTTGTTGGAACAAACAGTAACGATGAAGGAAACGTAAGACGCTCCCATGAACGATTTATGCAGATCGTCCAAAGTTTAGTTGATAATCACGTGCCAGCAACTGGGTTTATCATTGCCGGAGCCATCGGAAGAGGCCAATGGCAATTGCTCGATGAATTTCGAAAAGAAGGATTTGCACTTGGAAACCACACTTATTCACACGCCAATTTAAACCATCTTTCTGCAGAAAAATACATCGAAGAAATCGCTCATGCCGACAAAATTTTAACGCCCGTCATGACACAGCCTAAATATTTTCGATATCCCTATTTAGCGGAGGGAAAAGGCGACGTGAAGCAAGAAATTCAAGATTATTTAACGGCCAACCAATATATCGTCGCGCCGGTAACCATTGACAGCAAAGATTACCTATTCAACGCACGTTTACTCCGCGTTTCATGGCGTGATAGAGCTCAATATCTTAGCCAAATCAAAAAAGAATACCTGGACTACATATGGCGTCAAACCCTAATAGCGGAGAAACGATCAGGCGGTGGGCAAACCAAACAAATATTACTAGTCCACGCCAATTTGCTGAATAGTCACTTCCTAGGCGATGTAATAAAAATGTACAAAAGTAATGGGTATCGATTTATTAGCTTGAATGAAGCACTAACCAATATTGCACCGCAGGAGCCTACGGCACTCGAACCCATCAATAATTCAGCTGCAAAAGACACTGAGCACGATTATACCTGGCTAACGACGTTAGAAAAAGTGTGGTAGAGTTGGGTATGTTCCGGTAATGGCAAAAGGTAATCACTCAAATGACAAGGCATATATTTTGTACTAAGTTAAACCAAGACGCGGAAGGCATGATCGCTCCTCCCTTTCCTGGGACATTAGGCGAAAAAATTTTCAATCATGTTTCAAAACAGGCATGGAAAATGTGGTTAAGCCACCAAACCATGTTAATTAATGAATACCGATTAAGTTTAATTGATCCCAAAGCGCGAGAGTTTCTACAAGATGAAATGCAGAAATATTTTTTTGGGGGTGGCTCAGACAAACCGACCGGGTTCACACCTAAAGACTCCTAGGCGCGTTATTCCGGACGGGTTCCTTTATGACGATCATTCTACCTAGGCAGAATACCATGGTAATACATGAGCTATTGCATTTAAACGAAGAAGTAGAGCATGCGATAAATGCCAAGCAGCCCATAGTAGCTCTTGAATCCAGCGTCATCTCTTATGGTATGCCCTACCCAGAGAACATCGAAACCGCAAAGGCAGTAGAGCAAATCATCCGCGACCAAGGCGCAGTCCCGGCCACCATTGCACTTTACCAAGGTAAAATTCATATAGGCATTACCGCGTCTATCATGCAAAATTTAGCAAGCAATGAGAGCGTCATAAAGGCATCAAGGCGCGACATTGCTTATGTTCTTAGTCGGCACATCACGGCAAGCACGACAGTCGCCGCGACAATGTTTTGTGCTCATTTGGCACATCTTCCCCTTTTTGTTACAGGTGGAATTGGTGGTGTACACCACCACGTGAATGAAAGCTTCGATATTTCAGCCGATTTAATTGAGCTATCCACGACGCCAGTCACCGTAGTCTGTTCCGGCGCCAAATCAATTCTTGATTTATCCAAGACCCTAGAAATACTTGAAACCCAAGGTGTGCCAGTCATTGGCTATAATACGGATGAATTTCCAGCCTTTTATACGCACTCGAGCGGGATCCCTTTACTTCATCGTTTAGACGAGGTAGAAGACATCGCATTAATGATGCAATATCAGCGCAAACTCCACTTGAATAACGGCATAGTCATTGCTAACCCCATCCCTAAAGCCGCTGAAATTCCAGATGATCTAATGATGCCACTTATCAAACAAGCGCAGTCTGAAGCGCAACATATTAATGGCAAAGCCATTACACCTTTTTTATTACGCCGTATTGCTGAATTAACGGCCGGACAAAGCTTACGTGCAAATATAGAACTAATTAAAAGCAACGCCGAGCTTGGTGCAAAGATAGCAATCGCTTACCAACAAACAACATGACTAAAATCACGCCAAAAATAATTAATTTTCAATAAAAAAGCAAGCTTCCTCTTGACTCAAAACCGTTGAGATAGTCTAATAGCAACCTCTGTGGCCAGATAGCTCAGTCGGTAGAGCAAAGGACTGAAAATCCTTGTGTCGCTGGTTCGATTCCAGCTCTGGCCACCATACTTATTAATGTGTTACAACGTATTTAAAGCGGCGCATTCTAGCTTCAAGTGCGATAATCATCTTCTAATTATTTCAAATTCAGAAACACACACCTTCTTCAATACAATGTAACTAACTCATACGTCATCCCGAGCGTAACGAAGGATCTCCTAGCGTTGGTACAGTGCCTCATTTCGGAGATCCCTCGCTGCGCTCAGGATGACGTACGGAGTGAGCAGATACGAAAATTGATTGTCTAATGCAGTCATCACACTCAGTAGAAAATGATGTTGCATTTATGGAGCCAGTGAACCATCGTCCTGAACGTAAACGACATGATCGAAATATTTTTTTACAACCGTTAGCTGATAACGAGGATTCCCACGTTTCTCTAGCTGTTAATGCTTCTTATAGAATGCATCGAAAAACCGCTGCTGCAAGATCATCGAGTTTGATAACAAAGACAACGGATCAGGTAATGAAAGAGCTGGTCAAACAGTGGAGCATCCGGAATAATAATGGCAATCGTAGTGCAACAGCTCAATTAAGCAACGATAATGACCAGTCAAAAACCATGGATTATGGCGGCACAGTATAAAGCATACCCAGCTCGGACCACCATGTGTTTCGAGTATAAATTAGTGATTCGCCACACACAAGTTGACTAATTTACGAAGATACAACATCAATGGTTTTGTATGTGTTTTTTTAACCACGAAACGAAATAGGGTGCTTAAATGGTACTTTTTCTCTTCTATCTGCAAAAAATTACTCATCCATAAGTGCAGCATTCTGGAACGATTTTCAACCTCCAAATAATTTATTTTCTTATCATTTTTTGTCAACCTATCAAGTGCATTAAGGTTATTTTTAATGTTAAATTTTTCAGAATAAAACACACGTAACGTTTGTTTCAGCTGATTAGCCTCCTCACTATTTCCACAACGCAAAATAGCAGAAACGATTGCAGGCACGCTCTTATGAATCCTTAGCACGCCATCATCGATCGCTTGTCGATCAATAAAAGAATCATCAATAACTAGAATATTTGCATAAATATAACAAGCTATCAACAACATAAAATCAGTTTGATAAATACTATCATTCGTTTTTAAATCAGGATTAATGAGTATATCAATCTTCATTTCTCGCAACATATGAATGCACTGGTCATGATTTTCTTGAAATTCATACTCAACTATCTGAAATTTATTTGTATTAGTACTGTTTAACGTACCTTTGCATAGATAGAGAGTAATTGGTACATTTAAATTAATTTCGTTAAACGCTGGGATAATATATTGCACTAAAACATCAAGGCTATGCACCCTACCTATGATTGCAATATTCATTCCATGCTTTACTGAATCATCAATATTCATATGATAATCTAGCAGCTCATCATTTAATATGGGCAAATAACACTCAACATTAGTGTGGAGTCTTTCTTCTATAAAATATGTTTTCAATGCTTGAGTACTAACTAGTATACCGTTCATTTGAGCAATAATTTTTCTCATATTTCTCTTGCTGTGCCATACTGAGGGTTTAAATTTTTTATTGATTTGAGTATATTCATCGTCTGTAAAGTAATAGCAAGGAATATTGATCTTGATTAACAACCTAATAATATTTATATAGTTATCCAGCGTGCCATTAAAAATCACCAAGTCTGCATCTAGCACAAAGTACAGATCATCATATGAATGCCCACTGATTGCTTCAGTAATATACCCAGCATTATCATTATTTAAAGCTTCAAAATATAAATAAAAATTGAAACAATCAAACCCACAGTAAATGATTTTCTTTAAGTGCTTTTCACTGCTTAAGTCCGTGTTTTTATACCATATTTTTTCCGAAAAAAAACATTTCAATTGGTTGATATAAAAATTTGTTTTGTCATCTAAAGTATCAATTGATTTAAAAATATTAGCGCTTGAAAAGTTTTGGGGTAGTAATTGTATATTTCGATTCCGAGAAAGATAGTTTTTCGCAACTGTATGTTGGTGTTGGTATACATTGCCCAAACTATTTTCAGTGGTGTTACCATATTCGCTACCGATTAAAACATTAATTTTTTTCATTGTGTATTGTTTAGAAATACGGAGCCATAAATCCCAATCACAAATACGGGCAAGGATAATGTGAGGGTCATACAGACCGATAGTATAAAACACTTCTTTTTTAACAATCACCGCCGCATTAGCAACGCCCTTTCAACCACGAAGTGCAACAGTGGTTATAAACTAAGCTACAGCTAGAGTGAGCCACGGAAAGTTGATAATCTCAAGGTGCGAACCAAGGAGATTATCATGCCAAAAGGCTACCATCACGTGACTCGAGACATAAGATCTCA
>CANJFK010000085.1 GCA_947473535.1 Legionellaceae bacterium
GTCATGGTTAGCAATGGGTTTACACAGAGGCCCGTTGCGGGCGTCGTGTCTAGTGCTCGCTTGCACCGGTCGGCTTATGTGGGCGAAACCCTGTTGCTTGAATCATTCATCGACCATTTGGATGACACCGCCGTACAATACCATAGCGTAGCCCGTGTGGGTGAAGCGGTTGTGTTTAGTATTGACGCTGCATTAGGTCCGTTATTGCCTATGACTGATTTTATTAATGCCGAGGATGTGCGTCGGCAGTTTGATGAAATTAATCGTCCTGGTGAATGGTTGGATTTGAGTGTTTCGACTGACGTGACGGTTGGTGCCATGATGAATGACGGACCACGCTCACAGAGTGCGCCGATGCAATTTGACCGAATAATCGACGATGAACCCGGTGTGCGCTTGTGCGCCGAAAAGCATATTACCCGTGCAGCAGCCTATTTTGCCGATCATTTCCCTAATAAACCAGTATTACCTATGACGGTATTGCTTGAGTGCAAGCTTCATTTGGCGCGTGAATTTATTGCGCGAGCTGGCTTTCTACAGCATTATCGTATTCATGAATTACGTAAAATAAAAATGAATGACTTTGTGTATCCAGGCGATACAGTCATTTGTACTGTTACCGTTAAACGCCATGACACGGATGAATTAGTCTTAGCTTATCGTAGCGAAGTTGGCGGTAAACGGGTTTGTGTTTTGGACGTGGTATTAAGTGGATTATGATGATGAAAAGACGAAAGGTTGCAATTACAGGTCTGGGTGTTGTATCCCCATTGGGCAACGATGTGAAGTCGACCTGGACGAATCTAATGGCCGGCACCTGTGGTGTCGATGAGATCAAGCAATTTGACGCGAGTGCTTTCCCCACCCATATTGCGGCGGAAGTAAAACAATTTAAGCCTAACCCCAAACTCTTGAATAAGCATAATCGCTTTGCAGGATCGTTCACTCAATATGCATTAGAGGCGGCACTGCAAGCCTTTACAGATGCAGGCATTGAACCTGTTGCCGAGACAGCTAAACAGTGGGGCGTGGTTGCGGGCAGCGGCATGATGACCGCTGAGTTTGAATATTTACTCCGTTTTCAGCAAACGTGTGCGTTGGGTGGGGACGTGGATTGGGCTGCTTTGCAAACAGCATCCAGAGACTTTTATCAATTAAAAGACTTTGGTAAAACAACATCAAATTCGTGTTTGGCCTTGTTGATCCAACAATTTGGTATTCAAGGTTATGCTAACTCTGTGCATACAGCTTGTGCGTCGAGTGGCCAAGCGCTTGGGTTGGCGATGCAAGTGATACGTCGAGGTGAGGCGGATTATATGCTTGCCGGTGGATTTGATTCAATGATCAACCCCTTGGGACTATCCAGTTTTTGTTTGCTTGGTGCTTTATCAACGTATAATGACACACCGCACACCGCAAGTCGTCCATTCGATGGAACGCGCAACGGCTTTGTCCTTGGTGAAGGGGCTGCGTTTTTAATCCTAGAAGAGTGGGAGAAGGCGACGGCACGCGGCGCGCGAATTTATGCTGAGCTGGCTGGTGAAGGTAATACGCTAAGCTCTTACCGAATAACCGACTCACACCCAAATGGTGATGGTGCTATTCAAGCAATCGAACGTGCTTTGAAGGATGCTGGTGTACGTGCTTCAGATGTTGATTACATCAACGCGCACGGCACGTCGACTAAAATGAATGATTTAAGTGAAACCAATGCGATTAAAGCGGTCTTCGCAGAGAATGCATATAAAATGCCGGTTAGCTCAACGAAAGGACAGACCGGGCATTTGATCGCCGCAGCTGGCGCGTTGGAAGCGGTTTTGTCTGTTTTGTCTATTCAACATGGACAAATTCCGATGACTGCAAATTTAACAACACCTGATCCCGATTGTGATCTGGATTATGTGATTGATGGCCCGCGGGAAAAATCATTAGGTGTTGTTTTGTCCAATTCATTTGGTTTTGGTGGGTCGAATAGTTGTTTGCTATTTAAGCACCCCGAGTTTCGAGATTCTCCGAGGGGTGAATAAATGAGTGATTCTAACCGTGTGTTTATTACCGGCGTCAGTGCGCTAACTGCATCAGGCGCTACGGCAGATGAGAATTGGGCGGCTGTTCTCGCAGGAAAAAGTGGCATTGATGAGATTAAGCACTGGGATTTATCTTCATGGACTCACCGTTTGGGTGGGGAGTTAAAGGATTTTCAACCCGCGAAGATGTTGCCTGATCGAAAATTATTAAAAGTGATCGCGCGTCAAGATGTCATGGGGATTAACGCCGCCATGCAAGCTGTACAGCATAGTCAATTGTTGAGTTACCGTGATAGCCTTGCGTGTGCCGAACAATTTAATGATGAAACGGCTGTGTTTGTTGGTTCGCCCGGCAATAAATATTTTCAACAATACGATTTTTTGCCCTTGCTCGCTAAATGTGGCGGGGATATGCAAGCCTTTGCTCAGCAGCTGTTTAGCGAAGTTCATCCCATGTGGTTATTGCGCATTTTGCCCAATAATGTTTTGGCATACACCGGTATTACATACGGTTTTAAAGGATGCAACCATAATATAACCAATCATGCAGCGGGTGGGATGCAGGCTATCATCGAAGCCTACCATGCAATCAAACAAGGTCAAGCTGCACGGGCTGTGGTTGTGGCTTATGATATCGGTACGGAGCCACAAGCATTATTTTATTATGATAAGCTTGGGGTTATCAGTGCGCGGCATTTAAAACCATTTGATCATGAGCATGATGGTACATTACTTGCTGAAGGTGCAAGTGCACTGATTTTAGAAAGTGAGGCCAGCGTTCGTGCGCGTAATGCAGACTGTTACGGCGAAATCACGGGTGGGTTGTCCGCGACCGAAGCGGCAGGCTTATTTTCAATTGAAGCGGAGGGAGACCATTTAGCGGCGTTAGTAAAGCGCACGCTAGATCAACAGCAACTAAGCCCCGCTGATATTGGATTGTTGGTTGCGCACGGAAATGGTAATCAAAAATCAGACGTGAGCGAAGCGTTGGCTATTGATGCAGTATTTGGTGATTATCACGTGCCTGTTACGGCCTTTAAATGGGCAATGGGACACACAATTTGCGCCTCAGGTGTATTGGATGCGGTGTTGGCCACTTATGCGTTACGGAATCAATGTATTCCTGGGATTGCCAATCTGGATCAATTAGCGCCGTCATGCAAGACACTTAATGCTTGCCGAGAAACGCGTAACCTCGAAAAAAATAAGCCCTACGCACTCATGATCAATCGTGGTTTTGCCAGCATGAACGCCTGTTTAGTGATTAAAGCCTGTGAGTGAGCTCGGGGATAAAATTGATGCATTACCTCTCTCGTTCATGGGCAAGCTGATTTATCGTTTTGTTCCTTACCGTCGACGCGTTGTCTTCGCAAATATGGATCAGGTGTTTGGCGATTCGTTAACGACGCCGCAAAAGATCCACTTGGCTAAGGCGTTTTACTCGCATCTTGCGACGTCGATAAAAGAAATGTTTCATCTGCGATTCATGAGTGAAAAAAAACTAATGGAACGTGTGGATGTGCTTGGTTATGAGCGTTTATTAGCTGTTGCTGCTCAAAATAAAGGTGTGTTGGTACTTACTGGTCACTTTGGAAATTGGGAATTCGCACCGTTAGGTGGCATATTAAATTTCAAACAATTTCAGGGGCAATTTCACTTTATTCGCCGCACATTAGGTAGCAAGACGCTGGAGCGTATTTTATTCCGACGTTACTATCAAGCCGGTTTGAATGTTATTCCGAAGAAAAATTCGTTGCAACAGGTGTGTGATGTTTTGGAACAAAACCATGCTGTGGTTTTCGTCCTTGATCAACATGCTTCTTTAGTTAATCGTGATGGGGTTGCGGCGGAATTTTTTGGAAAAAAAGCAGGGACTTATCGTAGCTTGGCGAGTATTTCTCGCCATACAGGCATACCCGTGGTGCCCGCCGCAGGTTATCGGCTCCCCAATGGACGCCACGTACTGGCGTTTCAAGAACCGATCGTGTGGCAAGATTTTAATAGCAGTCAAGAGTCGCTTTATCGCAATACGGTTGCGTACAATCAAGCCTTGGAGCGTATTGTTTTAGAGCATCCGGAGCAATGGATGTGGTTGCATAAACGATGGAAATTAAAAAAGGAGGATTTATCACGATGAGGCATCAATTTTTCGCTCGAGCGGCCAACGTAGCTGTTGTTTCAGGCGTATCTTATTTCGCTGTTGTCTATATGCAAGCAATGGTTCATTCTTACCACTCGCACATTGAGCATGTAAAAAAGTATCCAAATGCAAAATTAAACTCAACGTTTTGGTCCCGATTTAGCGATACTTACTTATCTTCTTTTCCATCTTTTTCGTCGGCATCTAAGACAGTAAAAAAAGAGATGGAGCCGATTGATACGAGCCCTAAAACACCCGGAAAATAAATGCGCAAGGCCAATCGCGCTATCTTAGGGGCCGTGTGGAGGAACCACCAAAAGTGTTTTTTTAGATGTTTCTTAATCGCACTCACCATGCCATGCATAGCAATTTCACCATTGCTCTTTTTAAAATTGTACTTGCCAGTAAAGGCAATGTGCGCCCAAGCAATAGGTGAAATCCTGGCAAATTTATCTATACCCTTTACGGATGGAATCACATCATTTTTTCAGGCTCATTCTGCGTTGGACAAGACTTAT
Source organism: Legionellaceae bacterium (assembly GCA_947473535.1). GTDB lineage: Bacteria > Pseudomonadota > Gammaproteobacteria > Legionellales > Legionellaceae > CANJFK01. The sequence continues at coordinate 4,686 of CANJFK010000085.1, forward strand.
ATTTGAAACACCCCATTTTATAGCATGATAATGCCCATCATGATTTCATTTTGTCCAACAAAGGGGTATGCCATATGAGAAAATCCACTGGAACTGGAGGATCACAAAAAATAAGTGATGCTGAGAAGCGTAGCATGCTAACACCTGATGAATTACGAACAGTCAACTCAGGGGCTATGTCCCTTGACGCAATGTATGATCTGATAAAAAACAGTAAAATATCCTCAAGTAATGTTGATGTAGCCATATCAAGTTCGAGCTCAAGCTCAAGCTCAAGCTCAAGCTCAAGCAGCAGTTCTCAAGTATTGCGTCTTGAGGATGAAAAATTAATATTATTATCTGAAGACGAACGTTCTTTTTATGCAGATGCGGGTATATCCCTTGAAGACGCATATACCTATGCGATGGAGGAGCGACGTCAAACTGGGCAACCCATCGATTATTCTTTACTTAACAATTTACCGAATAGCGCGCGATTAAAACAACTGGCACCGCTCATTCAAACAAGTAAATTAACCATTGAACATGCTCTTGAATTAAACACAACGGAGTTCACTGAAATATTAAATATGATGCCTCTTTTAATACATCTTAATATCGATGTTGATGAGGGGATGGCATTTAAAATTCCACTTCAAGAATGGGTTACTAAAGATAGAAACATTATGAGTTGTTTATTGGTTATCATGTTAAGAAAATTGACGTTTGAACAATCTTCAGCCTTAAGCCGAGAAGAAGCGACCCGGGCCAGACGTTTAACCATGTTTTTGTTTCAAGGACGGTTAACTGGCGAAGAAGCAGCGCAATATGTAAACGATCCAGCGCTTAAACAAGCGTTTTCATCTCTAACAGCTAATGACCTCACTTTTTTTAGAGATAACGTGAGTCATATGAATAACATGGGTTTTAGTGTTCAATTTATTATGGAAAACGAATACCCCGAAGACATGTCGATTACTGTCGCACTTGCTCAACCGATCGCACCCAGCAACTATAAACCAACGTTTAATTTTAATTCTGCTACCGAACGACATGCCAAAGACAAACATTTAGCTAGTTTAAGGAGTCAGTTAACGCCACTGGTTACATTAGGACACATCACAGCAGAACAATTAAAAAACTTGCCCGAGGACGGCATTAATCTACTAATCACGAGGATGTCTGTGGTAATACATTTTGGCATAACTATTGACGACTTAGAGCAATTTAGACGTAACGTAGATTCCGCCAATAGTAATACACAGCACATAATGTCAACATGCAGTGCGCTTATTTTAATCA
>CANJFK010000086.1 GCA_947473535.1 Legionellaceae bacterium
TTATAAGCGACATCATCGTCATCAGAATCATAGGCATCATAAGGCGCGTCCATCGCATTTAGACGCTGCTCCATCACCAGAACATCTTCACGCGTAACACCTAAATCCATTGCAACCGCATCGACTTCTTCATTATTCATCCAGCCTAAGCGTTTTTTCATCTGACGCATATTAAAAAATAATTTGCGCTGAGCTTTGGTTGTCGCAACTTTGACAATACGCCAATTTTGCAATACAAATTCGTGGATTTCTGATTTAATCCAGTGAACAGCAAAGGATACCAAACGGACCCCCATTTTGGGATCAAACCGCTTAACGGCTTTCATCAAACCTACATTGCCTTCTTGAATTAAATCGCTCAGTGGCAAACCATAGCCTAAATAACCACGCGCCACACGAACAACATAACGCAAATGCGCCAAAACCAGCGAACGAGCGGCATCCACATCACCCTGATCCTGAAAGCGCTGAGCACAATCATGCTCTTCTTCAGCCGTCAGCATGGGGATTTGATTGACTTGATGAATATACGCGTCAAGACTACCTATGGGCAAATTCATCGTTAAACGTTGCAACTGCAGACTCATGCTTCTCCTCCAGCGATTACACTGTATTACGTTTGAACACGCATTATTAATACGTAAGTTAATATTTCGGCATTATACCTTGTGCTAGTGAGTATACTATAAATTAGCTACCAGGCTCAATAGATGCAAGTTGTCTTTTTATTGACAACCTTGCCCCAAGCCAACCCAACAACATCGCGGATAACACCAAAATGAATGCTTGCGAAATCGACAACCCTAACAAAGGGGAATGAATTTGATAAGCCTCTGCTAGCTGATTAACAACAAACGTCAAGCTAAGGATAAATAAATCCACCAAAAATACCGCGAGAACTGCCCCCGTTAAGCCGTACCAGACACCCGAGTATAAAAAAGGCCGTATAATAAAAGGATCCGTAGCACCAATGAGTTTTAGCACTTGGATCTCTTCATGACGAGTATGAATAGCGAGGCGTAACGTATTTCCTATGATTAGTGCGACTGCAAACGCTAACAACAACATTAAACCATGCGTTAGCTTGGCTACAACCCCAAGAATCGTATACAACCGATTGATCCATTGCATATCAAGTTTGGCTTGTTCCACATGATGATATGACTTTAACTGCTGGTATAATTGTTTCAATTTGGCCGGTGTATTGATCGCCGGTAACGGCGTCACATCAATCACTGCAGGTAAAGGGTTTTCAGGCAAATAATGCATAATGTCTTGCATCCCCTCCTGCTGCTGAAGCTCGGCAAGTCCTTCGTCAGATGACTTCAGTAAGGCAAATTCAACCCCCGTTGTCGCGCGCACATGCGCCAAAAGATCGGCTTCATCCGCCGATGACAACGGTGTTACAAGGTAAAGCGAAATATGGCCGCCACGCTGCCAGCTCAGGGTCAATTGCTCCAAATTATGGGTAAAAACCCAAAAAAGCGTGGGCAACGCCAAGGTGATTCCAATGACAACAACGGTCATCAATGTCGCGAACGGCTTGCGTTTAAAAAACACGAGGCTATTTTTTAATGCGTGTACATGACTAGCGATCAAGGTGAGCAATTTCTTCAGCATATTCGTCCGCCTTTCAACATGACAATACGATGCTTCATCCCCGCGATCAACGCTAAATCATGCGTTGCAATTAATACACCAACGCCCACTTGATTCAATTGGACAAACAAATTCATCACGTCTGCAGACAGGGCAGGATCAAGATTACCCGTTGGCTCATCGGCCAATAAAATAGTCGGTTTATGCACGACGGCGCGGGCGATACCAACGCGTTGCTGTTCTCCACCAGAAAGATGCGTGGGTAACATCTTTTCCTTAGCAAGCAAGCCCACCAGGTCCAATGCGGCATGCACTCGTTTTGTAATCAATTGCGATGCAACGCCCTGAATTTGCAACGGCAATGCAACATTAGCAAAAACAGTGCGATCAGTGAGTAAATTTGGCGATTGGAACGTAATGCCCAAGCTCGAGCGATGACGCGCAATATCGCGTTTCTTCAGTTGATTTAAACGGACCCCATTGACAACGATTTGACCTGACGACGGTAGGTCTAGCATCGCAATGAGCTTTAACAACGTGCTTTTACCCGCGCCGGAATGCCCCGTGAGAAAGGCCATTTCCCCTTGCTTAAGCGAAAAATTCACTTGACTCAGGGCTTCATAACCCCCTGGATAACGTTTACTGACTTGATTAAATTCGATCATCATTATTTCCGAGGAATATGGCATCAACAAATTGCGTCGCGTCAAACGGACGCAAATCATCAATTCCCTCACCAAGTCCTAAGTAACGAAATGGTACCCTTAATTCATGCGCAATGGCAAATAATATCCCGCCTTTTGCCGTTCCATCTAACTTGGTCATCGTAATACCCGTCAAGCCAATCGCTTCATTAAATTGACGCGCTTGGTTTAATGCATTTTGGCCAATCCCTGCATCAAGAACTAACATCGTCTCATGAGGTGCGCATGGATCAATTTTTTGTAAAACGCGTTTAATTTTTTTCAGCTCGTCCATCAGATGATGTTGCGTATGCAACCGCCCTGCCGTGTCGGCTATGAGCACATCAACACCGCGCGCTTTTGCCGCTTGGAGCGCATCAAAAATAACTGACGCACTATCTGCACCCGTATGCTGTGCAATAACCGTTACCTGGTTACGCGCGCCCCAAACTTGCAGTTGTTCAACCGCCGCCGCTCGAAACGTATCACCAGCTGCTAACATAACGGTTTTGCCCAATTGCTGATATTGCTTGGCAAGTTTTCCGATGGTCGTCGTTTTTCCCGCACCATTTACACCGACCATTAAAATCACTAAGGGCGATGCATCATCCCTCAAAGCCAACGGTTCCATGCCAGTGGTCAAGATTGCTTGCAACCGGTTTTTCAATGCGGTAAACACTGCATCGCCATCGGCTAACTGCTGCCTAGCCAAATCATCACTCAGTTGGCGTAAGACATCCTTCGTGGTATCAACACCCAGATCGGCAGCAAGCAGTATTGTTTCTAATTCTTCAAGCAAATCAGCATCTATTTCTTTTTTTCCGAGCAGCAAGCGACCAAGGCCATCGCCTAACTGATGGCGCGTTTTACTTAAACCGCGTTTGAACCGCGTAAATAAACCGTGCTTCATCGGCTCATTACTATCAGCACCGATGACGTCTGCCTCAACCACGGCCCCTTGCTCCACACCTAAATTGTCATATGGTGGATGGACCGCCGCCTGCTCGGTAATGAGCGTATTTTTTTGAGCCGAGCTCTGATTTCGTTTCAACCATTTAATCATAAGGTGTACAAATTAAGTAAATTATGAAATTCTACCATCTTTTTGGGTGCTTCTGTAATGATGCGTATCAAATTAATAATTATATTAATCCTATTGTCTGGCTATGCATTCAGCCAGGTACACCAATTTACATTAGACAATGGATTAAAAATACTGGTGAAAGAAGATCATCGCGCCCCAATTGCAGTCTCGATGATCTGGTATAATGTTGGTTCTGCTGATGACCCAGGCGGAAGCACTGGCGTCTCACACGCGCTAGAACACTTGCTCTTCAAAGGAACGAAAAAAAATCCTTTAGGTGTCTTTTCAAAAACCATTGCAGCGCTTGGCGGCGAAGTTAACGCATTCACCAATAATGATTTCACCGCCTACTTCGAAAAAATAGCAGCCCAGCATCTTTCAACCAGTTTTGAATTAGAAGCCGATCGCATGCAAAATTTAATATGGGATGTTGATGAATTTAACAAGGAAATTAGTGTTATTCGAGAAGAGCGTCGATTAAGAATAGATAATGATCCGCAGGCATTAGCGTTTGAGCGTTTATTAGCGACAGCGCATTTAAGCATGCCATACCATCATCCCGTTATCGGTTGGATGAATGACTTGCGGGAAATGAAGATGAATGACGCCAAAACATGGTATCAACGCTTTTATGCCCCCAATAATGCAACCTTGGTCGTCGTGGGCGACGTAGTGGCTGCTAACGTTTATAAACTAGCCGCGCACTATTTTGGCTCCTTACTACCTCGCCCACTCGTTGTTCGTAAAACGCAAAAAGAACCGCTCGCTTTTGGTAAAAAAACAACACAAGTAAATACTGCCGCCCAATTACCTATGCTTCTCATCGGTTACACGGTGCCGTCGGTAAAAACCGCAGCCAGTGAACGAGCAACGGAACCTTATGCATTAGAAATAATAACGGGTATCCTTGGTATCAGTGGTAACGGGCGCTTCAGTCAACAATTAGAACATGGCAAACAAATCGCAAATAGTACGGATGTTTTTTACAATTTATATGCACGCTACCAAACTCAATTCATCATTTATGGCACACCCAGCCAATCACACACACTGGATGATCTAAAACAGGGTCTTTATGCTGAAATAAAACGATTACAAACGGTGCCCGTGAGTGTGCAAGAATTACAACGGATTAAAACACAAATTATTGCGCAAAAAACATTTGAAAGAGACTCCATTTTTGGACAAGCCATGGAGTTAGGTCTGTTAGAAACCGTTGGGTTGGGATGGGAAACTGCCGAAAAATATGTCGATCGCATCAACAACATCACCGCAGAACAAATTCAAACGACGGCTCAACGCTACTTTCAAGACAATAACGCCACTGAAGCTGAGTTAATTCCTCAAAGGAACGCTAAATGAAAAATTTATTTACAGCTATTAAACAAAGCAGCCTTGTTCATCGTTTCGGCCAAATCATCGAAAAATGTCTTTCCCGCGAAGGCGGGGATCCATCGCTGCAACAAGCTGGGAGCCAGTGTAGAAATGGATTCCCGCCTTCGCGGGAAAGACAACGTGGCCGAAACGATGAACAAAGCCAACATGGCGTTAATACACTCGCAATAACCAAGCGATTGTCATTGTTTTTAGCGCTCAATCTTCTATTATCACCACTATTCGCAGCCCAACCTTTTGAAACGCAACACTGGCAAACCACGCATGGCGCACGAGTGGTGTTTCATCAAGCAATGGACGTGCCCATGCTGGACATCGGCATTGTATTTGCTGCCGGCTCAGCCCATGACGGCAACCAATTTGGCCTCAGTGCATTAACGACCCGATTATTAGACCAAGGAAGTAATGGCCTTGATGCTAAAGCCATCGCTGATAGGCTCGCAAGCACCGGCGCGCAATACTCGGCAACAAACACGCAAGATATGATTGCATTAAGTTTAAGAACATTAACCAATCCCAAAGCCCTTAAACCGGCCATCGATCTGTTTGCATCGATCATTAATCAACCGAATTTCTCATTAACCGCGTTTGACCACGAAAAAAATTTACAGTTAATGAATATCACAAAGCGCAAAGAATCACCCGATGTCATTGGGCAAGAAACGTTTTATCAAGCACTTTATCAGCAACATCCGTACGCTCATGCAGTCGATGGAAACTACGATACCGTCAATGCGTTGACACTAAAAAACATTCATCAATTTTATCAACGCTATTTTGTAAGCAGTAATGCCGTTATCGTGCTCGTCGGTGCTATCGATGAGTCAACCGCTCATCAATTAGCAGAACAAATCACGGCGCAGTTACCGACTGGGCTTCCCGCGGCAATCATTCCTGAAGCGAAACCATTGACAGAAGAAATGACTATCGAAGTTAAATACCCGTCATCACAAACGCTGTTACGCTTAGGTCAACTCGGTATTGCTCATCAGGATAAACATTTTTTCCCACTCCAGGTTGGGAATTATATTTTAGGTGGTGGAACGCTTGAATCAAAGCTTGGGGAAGAATTACGAGCGAAGCGCGGATTAACCTACGGCGTGAATAGCCAATTTTTGCCTATGCCGGGCACTGGCCCTTTTATCATTAGCTTTGCGACCAAAAAAAA
>CANJFK010000087.1 GCA_947473535.1 Legionellaceae bacterium
CCGCTGATTACCCAGCGGTTATGTTACACCTCAGAGGGGGGTCAATTTTGGACGCTGTTTTACCCCCTAAAGGGGTCATTTTTGCATGCTGATTAACATTGATTATTCCGATTGTCGGTTTTTAAAGCCCGTCCGTGTGCCGAGAGATGGCGATAATGGAATGGAAAAACCAATCAATATCACTACCTTAAGCCCCACCCTTTGAAAAAGGGGGGTAGCCTTAAGATAGTGACATTGAATTGAGAAGCACTATCATCACCAACCCATGTGTGCCTAAACCTTAAATCCAGAGTGGTTAACCTGCTCTCTTATCTTTTCAACAGCACTCGTTTTAATCGTTCTCCGCGATTTAATTTCTTCTGGTGTTAACGAGTTTGCGCTAGAAAAAAATCGACCAAATTGACCGCTTAAATGGATAGACTCAACTTGATCTCGCTTTAATTTAACAAAACTCGGTTGGTGTCTTGGGTTTTTTATTGCAGCACGAGTCTCTGCAACTACAAATTGAGCTGCATCACGCATTGATTTTTGTAAGTGCTGATCTTTTAAACCATCAATTTTATTTAATGGATCGAACGCATCAATCGTTGCCATTAAAAATTGTGATTTTCTAGCAAGTCCTATCATGCCAGTCACATCATCCGTATCACGCATATCCCACAAGACATGTGGTTGCCTACCATTTTTCAACTTAGGTTCAACTTCAAAATAAGGCCATGATTCGCCTTTACGCGACATGCATTGATAATGACAATGTGAATCAACGATCTCTTGATGAATATCACTTAACCACGTTTGAATTTTGATAAAATCAGAACCGATGAGATCGTCATTCTCAAATGGGCAATATTTTCTAAACAGTTGCTGGCTCGTATAGTTTCCATTGATCATACCCATGAACTCAAGTATTAATTCAAGCTTACGAGCATTGTCTGTATCATTAGGGTATAAAGCCGTCAAAATTGTTTCTAAATGCACTTCTGAGAGTGGTGCAACAATTTCATTGATAATGGAACGATACATTTTATCTTCGACAAAACGCGCAAGGGTTTGACTCCATAATTTACGTAGTTTGGCGGGATCGAGATGCTCAACAGACGCATTATCAACAGCCAATTCATTTAGCATCTGTTTTGCATCATGATGATCATCAACCGGTATATCCTCTAATTCACCCCTATATTTTGAGGGTAACGCCTCGGTAAACAAGTCCAGAACAAAAGCAGCGTCGGGATTACTTAAATCGGTTTGTTGTAATGATTGAATATTTTCTTGCGAAAAATGGAGTTTATTTTTATGTCGTAAAAAAACCAGGGCATGACGTGGGTCTAACATTAAAACAAAATGATCAAGGTTGTTTTTTATATATTCATTCACTGTATCAACGGGTAGTATCCCTTGAGCCATGCCTAACACAACACAGCTCATCAATTCCGTTTTAATATGGCTAGAAAAATCGCGCGCTTTTTCTATGTGAACAGTTGAATATTCGATTTGGTGCTTGTCTATGTATTTTTTAATGCGAGCGTCCTCTTGAATGATCTGATAAAAAATCATCCCTTGTTCTGCCGGTCCTATTCCTGAAGCCAATTGCTCTCTATGTTTGTATAACAAACCGACCCAATTATTTTTATGACCAATCAACGTTAATAATTCAACTTGTTGATTTATTGTGCCTAAAAATTTAACAAGCTGGGGAGCCATTTCTTTTTTAAAGTACTCGTTTAAAGCATACAACGTCTCTTCTTTCAAAAATTTAGTTGGTTTTTCAGAAAGATAATGCTCTGCTTTGCTTGAATCATCGTTCATCACACTCAATAAGCGCTTGAGTGCGATACCGTTTTTTGTCATATTTCTAAAGTTGTACTGTTTAATGATATGAGCATAGGTCAACTCAGGTTGAATTTCATCAGCATTTTGTTCAGCCAGATCATGAGCAAGCTGAATGAATCCACGACGCGTTGAGCTCGTTTTCAAGTAATACCAAACCTGCGAAACCACATATAAGATTGACCCAATCACATTTGCAATAAAAGGAATCGTGTAGCTTTCATTTAATTTTTTTTCTGCACGATGCAGTGCAGCATAAGTATCGTTCAAAACATGACAAAACTCTAATTTAGATGCTCTAAAATCATGGCCATTTTCTTGATAAATCCTATCAAATTCGTCAAGAAAAATGTCTCGACATTTTGCTTGCAATGCAACAGGATCCAAGCGTCCGTAGGGATCCAAAGCCGTTTCTATCCACGATTGAATTTCATCAGCAATCTTCTCGCCCAAACAATGCACGACGGCTTGATGAGTACGCGCTCGTGATTTGAATAAATCGGGAAAATAATCGCCTCGGTCAAGTAAATCAGGTGAAAATGTCATCGAAACACCTTCATCTTGAACCAGGAAAAAAGAAGGTTGTTGCGCTGGATTTAAACCACGATTACGACCTGCGCCTTGAATAATTTGATCCGGTCGGTTCAATACATCATGTTTATCAAGAAGCATGGCGACATGATGCAAGTTGGGATCATTAAATCCTGTTGCACGTTCACTGGTTATATATGCGCCAATCAATCCTTTTCGGAACAAATTATCCGTTACCTCAGGGGTTAAGTTGCAATAATTAGGACTAAATACAACTTGCTCAGTCGAATCATCAAGCGCCTCTAACGTGCTTAACTTATGTTTCAAAGGCGCTTCTTTTGCTGGTGCATAATCTTTTAATGTGTAAACTGCTTCATCAAGGCCATAAAATGGCTTGTTATCGGTAGCAGGTGTTGCTGTTTTTCCCAAACCGGTCATTAAAAACATGGTTTTAAATTTATCAGCCAAAGACGAGACAATGGGATTTTTATTTAAACGTTGGTGTATCCCTTTATCTAAAGGCCAATTATCTGCAATTGAAGATTTCCCATCCTCATCAGCGTTAACAAAAAGTTGAATAACTTGTAACATGGCACTTGCTATGTCCGTGGACACAGGCCTCGGTATATTGTCATTTAATAATCGCTGTTCAAGAGCCTGAGCAGACGTAAATCCCTTCGAGCGGTTTTTAACGAGCTTGACCAATCCCTCTAGATCGTGGAATCGTTCATAATCTAACCGAGCACTGTCAAACCCGGTTAAGTATTCAAGCGTATTTTCAATCAAACCATGGTAAACACGATAATTTAAGTAATCACTGGATTCACTAAAGTCAACTTGATTATCAATGAACTGATCAACATCATCTCGTGCTACGTTGGGATAATGCTTCATGATATGTGTTCGAAAAGCCTGACGTCTAAACTCATTTTTATAAGCAATACAATCATCAACGTTTTCTAGATCTAAATTTTCACCTAACTGAAAAAAATCATAAACGTGTTTTCTTGGTACGCGATTACCGCGTTTGTATACATAATGCTTATTGTATTGATCATGTGTACTACGAAGTAGTGTATTAATATTGACAAGAGGATCGTGTTTGCTGGTAAGAATTAATGCCTTATCACCGACTGGGCAATGTACATTCCACCGTACAAAACGACGTAACTCTTTTTCGTCGAATGCTTGTGCGCCCGGCTCAGACTTAACATAAAATGGGTCGGATTTTTTACGAAAATTTACCGCCATTTCACTTTGGTGCACGTACGTGTGTGCTGCACTTATTTTATGCTCTTCAATGACATCAACAAACATCAACGTTAATTTTTTAAGTAAGGTTCGTCCAGGCATTGTTACCGGTGTTGCTTTTATGGCTTTTGAAATAGCTGGTTTTGATATGCCTAGCGCCTCTTTTCTTCTTTTAGAGAGGTTAGCAACCGCTTTCCCATGACACAACGCATAGGCTTCTTTTGATGGTGTTGCACTTAAAAACAAGGCCGGGTATTGTTGGGTCAATAATTTAATTCGTTCTTTGTATAATTCTATTTTGCTTGCTTCATGTTCTTCATCAAAGCTTAAAAAAATAGGTCTACTACTATCATTATCACCGGTATATAACTTTTTCCAAAAATCCATCAGCAATTTTTTATGCGTTGTAATCGCATAAAATGGCTTATTTGTGCGAACGGTTTGACCAAGATCAGCGGTAATGTCATTGGGTAGTAATTTTCGAAAATCACTGTCGAGTTGGCGGACAAGATCCTCTCGTGATACAGCAAAAGCACAACTACAATCGGCAAGATGCATAATTAAAAACCATAAAGCTTGCGTATACGATTTACCAGAACCTGTTGCCATCGCAATCAGCATATGCTGATTTGGCGTTTCGGTTGATAAGTTTTTCAACATAGCGTAAAGGTTATTAATGTGTAATTGATATAAATCAATCTTACCTAATCCACCGATCGTAACGGGCGTTTTATTTGGGATCGCAATGGACGTAGAAAATTTGTAATCATCCGTTTGATCATCTTGGCTAAGGATTAAACCATTTTTTTGTACTAACTCAATAAATTCTTCAGGACTATATTCATTAACCGCTTTAATCGACACGTTGTCGAGGCCTGTGTCACCATCAACATGAACCACCCAATCACCAGCTTGCTTTGTTACTATTAAAGCATATTCGTTACCATTTAGAGTGAAGTTTTCACGAATTTCATGTTGTTGACCTGCATTATTAATTTGCTCAACAACAAAATCTTTAAAGCTATCTTTACCATTATTTATTCTAAATGAACGCTTATGATTTGCATAATAAGTGTTTGTACACATGTCCAACAAGACATATCCCGTATACACAGCTTCACCTGCTTGAAGGATATCTTGTCTTTTTTCAGCTGAAATTAATGGAGCCATGTTATTTGCCATCGATCACTTGGGTACAAAATTATACCATAGTGTATCATATGTCGTCTACCATACCCAGCATCTTACCCGAATGGCCAGGGCAACCGCATCTTATGCCCAAATTTTAATCGCATTATCCGAGCCAATGATATGGACTCATCCTCCCTTTTACCCGGCTACTAGATGAGCCAAAATGGTAGGGTTCGCAAAAACCTATCAGGAGGATAGCCCAATGAAAGATATTACGTTATTAGGTATAGATTTGGCAAAAGATGTTTTTCAATTGCATGGAGTCAATGAGTATGGGAAAAAAATATTAGGCAAGAAGGTGTCACGATCAGCGTTGTCAACGTTAATTGCAAATATGCCTAAATGTAAAATAGTAATGGAGGCATGTGGTAGCTCAAATTATTGGTCACGTAAATTTATGTCTTTTGGGCACACTGTGAAACAAATTAGTCCTCAACATGTAAAGCCGTTTGTACAAGGAAATAAAAATGACAAGAATGATGCACGAGCAATTGTTATAGCGGCACAACAAGATGACATGCCGACAGTACCCACAAAGACGATAGCGCAACAAGAAATGCAAATGAACCACCGCTATCGAGAAAGTTTGGTTCAGGATAGAACAGCTTTGGCTAATCGTATACGAGGTTATTTACGAGAGATGGGTATTTTTTTAGTTGTTGGCCTGTCTCAAGTCAGAAAAGAAGTTCCTTTATTATTGGAAGATGCAACGAATGAGTTGACGGCGGATATGAGGGGAATCATATCCAGTTGTCATAAAAAAGTACTGAAATTGGATGAGGAAATTGAATGTTATACGCAAAAGATAGAATTATTTTGTAAACAAAATGATATGTGCGGTCGTTTAATGCAGTTGCCCGGTGTTGGTCCAATGTCAGCGAGCATCATTTATGCAACGGTTGGTGACCCACTACATTTTAAAAATGGTCGTCATTTTGCAGCTTACTTGGGTCTGGTCCCTAAAGAGCATTCCAGTGGGGGCAAACCAGGGCAAGAGCATCAAAGTTTAAATTCCCAACACCTTTTCCCTATATTTATCATAAAGGCCTGCTTTTCGCCTTTTTCGAGGGATTGAAAATTTTGACTCAGGCTCTTTTCTTAGCAAATTCAGCGCCAGATGTC
>CANJFK010000088.1 GCA_947473535.1 Legionellaceae bacterium
AAAGGGGTTTGTTGATGAGTAAAGCCAGTAGTGGAAATGGCGAAAAGGTTTTGTACTGTTCTTTTTGCGGAAAGAGCCAGCATGAAGTAAAAAAACTAATTGCAGGTCCATCTGTTTTTGTTTGTGATGAATGCGTTGAATTATGTAATGATATTATTCGCGAAGAAACGCACGAAACGCATGAAGCGGCAGAAACTCATCTACCAACACCGATGGAAATCGCTGCATTTCTTGATGAGTACGTCATTGGGCAGCCACATGCTAAAAAAGTATTGTCAGTGGCAGTTTACAATCATTACAAACGTATGCATCGTAAAACAGAAGATGGTATTGAACTGGGTAAAAGTAATATTTTACTTATCGGACCAACGGGTAGCGGAAAAACGTTACTAGCACAAACATTGGCACGATTGCTAAATGTGCCCTTCACTATGGCCGATGCAACCACATTGACCGAAGCGGGTTATGTTGGTGAGGATGTTGAAAATATCATTCAAAAATTATTGCAAAAATGTGATTATGACGTTGCCAAAGCTCAACAAGGCATTGTTTATATTGATGAAATAGACAAGATCTCTAGAAAGTCAGACAACCCGTCGATCACGCGTGACGTGTCTGGCGAGGGTGTACAACAAGCTTTATTAAAATTGATAGAAGGAACCATTGCATCAGTGCCACCACAAGGTGGACGAAAGCATCCGCAACAGGAATTTCTTCAAGTTGATACGTCGAATATTCTGTTTATTTGTGGAGGCGCTTTTGCGGGTCTTGATAAAGTTATTCGTGCACGTAGCGATAAATCAGGAATTGGTTTTTCTGCTGAATTAAAAAATAAAAAAGACAGTGCTGTGTTTGAAAAAATACTAGATTCGCTGGAGTCGGATGATTTGGTTAAGTATGGCTTAATTCCTGAGTTTGTTGGACGGTTACCTGTGGTAACGACGCTGCATGAGCTAGATGAGGCCGCATTAATCGATATTTTAACGCGTCCTAAAAATGCGCTAACCAAACAGTTCCATGCTTTATTTAAAATGGAAGATGTTGAACTCGAGTTTAGAGAAGAGGCGTTGCACCTCATTGCCAAAAAAGCACTGGCGAGAAAAATTGGTGCTCGAGGATTACGTGCTACACTTGAAAACATCCTATTAGACACAATGTATGAGCTCCCTTCGCTTGAAGGCGTAACGAAGGTGGTTGTTGATGAACATGTTATCAATAACACCGGCAAGCCTATTTTGATTTATGAAGGTGGAGAGACAAAGCAATCTGCAGTTGGTGGGGCAGAATAGGGATTATCGCTTGAATAAGGGCTTCGTATGTCGGATGAAAATAAATTAGCACCCATTGACGTTGAAAATCTGTCAAATTTACCAGTACTTCCACTGAGAGATGTAGTGGTTTATCCGCACATGGTTATTCCTCTTTTTGTGGGTCGTGAAAAGTCCATCAAAGCCCTTGAAGCGGCGATGCTGGATAATAAAAAGATTTTCTTGGTTGCTCAGCGTAAATCAGCTAATGACGATCCTAATCCGTCAGATATGTTTGATGTTGGAACAATTTCTAGCTTGTTGCAATTGCTGAAATTACCTGATGGTACTGTGAAGGTGTTAGTGGAAGGTGAGCAACGTGCCAAAGTAACCTCTTATTCATTGCAAGAGCAAGGTTATATGGCGGCTTCACTGGAATTGATCGATGAAGTCAGTGACGCATTTAAAGAGCAAGAAATTGAGATTATGATGCGTTCGCTGATGTCTCAATTTGAGCAGTACATTAAACTCGAGAAGAAAATTCCGCCAGAAGTTTTGGGTTCGTTGGTCGGTATCGAAGAGCCTGGCCGTTTAGCGGACACCATAACGGCCCACCTAGGTCTTAAAGTGGATGACAAACAATCGTTGCTCGAAACATTAGATGTTGGTACACGTCTAGAACGACTTATGGCTGCTATTGAAAATGAAATTGATTTATTGCAGGTAGAAAAACGTGTGCGTGGTCGTGTAAAACGACAAATGGAAAAAAGCCAGCGTGAGTATTATCTTAATGAACAAATCAAGGCAATTCAGAAAGAACTTGGTGAAATGGGTGAAGAAGGCAGCGAGACTGATCAATTAGAGCGCTTGATTAATAAAGCTGGCATGCCCAAAGAAGCAAAAGATAAAGCACATGCGGAATTAAAGAAATTAAAATTAATGCCTCCCATGTCCGCGGAGGCGACAGTCATTCGCAGCTATTTAGATTGGATGTTAAGTGTTCCCTGGAAAAAGAGAAACAAAATTCAGTTTGATTTAAGTAAAGCGGGTAAATTGTTGGATAAAGATCATTATGGTCTGGAAAAAGTTAAAGAAAGAATTCTTGAATATCTGGCTGTTCAACAACGTGTAAAACGATTGAAAGGCCCAATTATTTGCTTGGTTGGTCCGCCAGGCGTGGGCAAAACATCGCTAGGGCAATCCATTGCCAATGCCACGGGTCGAACCTTTATTCGCATCGCTTTAGGTGGCGTGCGTGATGAAGCGGAGATTCGGGGGCACCGACGAACATACATCGCTTCAATGCCTGGTAAAATCATCCAAAAATTATGTAAAGCAGGGGTAAAAAACCCACTGATTATGTTAGATGAAGTTGATAAAATGGCGATGGATTTTCGTGGCGATCCTGCATCGGCATTGCTTGAGGTGCTGGATCCAGAGCAAAATCATACGTTTAATGACCATTATCTGGAAGTGAACTATGATTTAAGTGATGTGATGTTTATAGCGACTGCCAACTCACTTGAAATTCCGGCCCCACTTTTAGATCGTATGGAAGTCATCCGCTTGGCGGGTTATACCGATGATGAAAAAATACATATCGCTCAGAATTACCTCGTACCAAAGCAGCAAATTTTGAACGGTTTAAAGCCGAATGAAATTGAATTTGGAGAAGGTGCTATACAAGAAATTATTCGCCATTACACGCGTGAAGCTGGTGTGCGAAATTTGGAACGCGATATTGCTAACGGTTGTCGTAAAGTCGTCAAAGATATCCTGACGAATAAACGCATTAAGAAAATTAATATTATGCGCAGTAATATTGAAAAGTTCTTGGGTGTAAAAAAATTCCGTTACGGGTTGGCTGAACTCTATGATCAGGTTGGGCAGGTCACCGGGCTAGCTTGGACTAGTGTTGGTGGTGAGTTGCTTACAATTGAAGCGACTATGATGCCTGGCAAGGGTAAAACATTGCATACGGGTCAACTAGGTGAAGTAATGCAAGAATCTATTCATGCCGCGATGACGGTGGTTAGAAGTCGTGCCAAGCAATTGCATTTGCCGGATGATTTTTATGAAAAAAACGATTTTCATATTCATGTCCCTGAAGGTGCTACGCCTAAAGATGGTCCGAGTGCGGGGATAGGCATGTGCACAGCGTTAGTTTCGGTTGTTGCACAAATTCCTGTGCGTGCGGATTTGGCGATGACGGGTGAAATTACGCTGCGTGGGCAAGTTTTGCCAATTGGTGGGTTAAAAGAGAAGCTTTTGGCGGCTCATCGTGGTGGTATTAAGCATGTTATTATTCCGGAAGAGAATGAAAAAGATTTAATTGACATTCCGCATAATATATTAAAAAAATTGACCATTCATCCTGTGAAGACCATTGATCAAGTATTAGAAATAGCACTTCAACGAAATCCAATGCTTGAAATACCGGTTTCAAATCAAGTTCCGGTCGTTGAAAGTAAAAATGTTAAAAAAAACAAAAATAAAGATTTACATGCCGAGTAAATAGCGGTATATTCCTGTCGTTGCCCGCTACTGGCGCGGCTTAAACGGTGTAGTAGCTTGACGTGAGTTGGTGGATCTGTTTTAATTAACTCTGTCTAAAGGACGAATAACTGCAAAGGGGAAAAGATGAATAAAAGTGAATTGGTTGAAGCAATCGCTAACGGTTCTGGCTTAACTAAAGCAGCAGCAAGTAAAGTACTTGATATATTTATGACTACTGTTACTGATGCTTTGAAAAGTGGCGATCAAGTTGTTTTGCCAGGATTCGGATCTTTTTCAATAGGACTGCGATCAGCTCGTACTGGTCGTAACCCACAGACAGGTGAAGCAATACAGATTAAAGCGTCACGCGTTGCTAAGTTTAAAGCTGGAAAATCTTTAAAAGAAGCCGTGCAGGAAAAATAGTTTTCGGGTGCTTAGCTCAGCTGGGAGAGCATCGCCCTTACAAGGCGAGGGTCGCAGGTTCGATCCCTGCAGCACCCACCATGAATTGGAGTGGTAGTTCAGTTGGTTAGAATATCGGCCTGTCACGCCGAGGGTCGCGGGTTCGAGTCCCGTCCACTCCGCCAGTATAACGCGCCGAAAGGCGCGTTTTTTTTTATCGAATAAATTGGCCTTGTTCATCGTTTCGGCCACGTTGTCTTTCCCGCGAAGGCGGGAATCCATTTCTACACTGGCTCTCAGCTTGTTGCAGCGATGGATCCTCGCCTTCGCGGAGAAGACATTTTTCGATGATTTGGCCAAAACGATGAACAAGGCTAATTAATTACTCTTTCGTTCGGGCTGAAGTATGTCCTGAAATTTGATATCATCTTCTTTGTAAATTAATAATGGAACTCCGCTATGTTACAGAAGCTTAACGAACGAATTCAAGGTGTTGTAGCTTGGATAGTCATTGTTCTGGTTGCGATCACCTTTACACTGTTTGGTATTGATTATTATATGCAGTCTCGGCAGGAATCCGTTGCGCAAGTTGAGGTGAATGGGCTGCCGATATCCAAACAGGCATTTGAATTAAGCTATCGACGCACACGTCAGTTGCGTGAGCCTGCACAAATGACAGCTGCGAGTGAAAATCAACTCAAACAGCAAGTGCTTAATGAAATGATAATGAATAGCGTTAGTGTTCAGGCCGCACGCTCAAATGGTTTTGAAGTTAATTCTGCGCAAGCAAACTCCGCTATTGTGAGCATCCCGCAATTTCAAGCGGATGGACGGTTTTCTACCGATCGTTACGCACAAGCACTCAACGGGGCTTTTTTTACACCAGAATCATTTCATCAAGAAGTACGTCAAGGCATGTTACTTAATCAGCAACGATTCGCATTGATAGGTACTTCATTCGCGTTACCTGGTGAAATTAAACAATTTGTGAAATTGTATATGCAAACCCGAGATTATGATTATTTGCAAATCCCGGCGCTACGATTTTTAAAGCCAACCAATGTGACTGACCAGGAAATTAGTGGTTATTATCAACAACACCGCAACGTGTTTCTTACACCAGAAATGGTTAGCATTGATTATGTACATCTCTCAATGCAGGCCATAAAAAATACAATTATAATAACACCATCACAAATTAAGCATCAGTACGAGGAAAATCAAACGAATTATATGGCGCCGGCACAATGGCAAGTTGCGCATATTTTATTTGCCATACCAGAAAACGCCTCAATTGAAGATCAACAAGGTATTAAGCAACAGGCACAACAAGTATATAAATTATTGCAAAAAAATCCTGCGCAATTTGATGAGAAAGTGAGAACGCTGTCGAGTGATAAAGTGTCTGCAATCAATGGTGGCGTTTTGCCCTGGATTGTTGCTGGCCAATCAACGTTTGATAAAGTCTTGGTAAATTTAACAACGTCAGGTCAAATTTCAGCGCCGCTAAAAACACCCAACGGGTACGAAATATTTAAATTAATTGCCTATAAACCGGCGACTGTTAACGCTTTATCTGATGTACAAACAAACATTCAGGAGCAATTACGAGTAGAGCTTGCACAAACCAAATACACACAAGCGTTAGAGCAGTTATCCGATTTAAGTTACCAGACACCTGATTCGCTTGGGCCTGTCGCTGACGCATTAAAACTGAGTGTTGAACATTCAACGCC
>CANJFK010000089.1 GCA_947473535.1 Legionellaceae bacterium
ACCTGATTCGAATTTTTGCAATGGTTTCCACTATTAACACCCCAGTTCTCCGCTGATTACCCAGCGGTTATGTTACACCTCAGAGGGGGGTCAATTTTGGACGCTGTTTTACCCCCTAAAGGGGTCATTTTTGCATGCTGATTAACAACTCAATCCCCTGAATAAGGATTGATTTTGTTTATAATCAAAATAAACGTTTTCGAATTCAATTTTTCCGGTTGAGACTTGTAACGGTTGTGCGTCTTGAACATCAACAATCTCATGTGGGATTTTAATCATCGTTAACGCTTGATTGCACGTACCGGCAATTTTAGCAAAACGTTGTATTTCTCGACCTACTTCATGTACAGACCACAAAAAAGAGATGGATAAGGTTAAGACTGAAGCAACGTCACCGGCCGTGGTCCATCCGAATTTAAGTCCCATAATCAACGCAATTAACATGGCACTAAGTAATAACGTTGCGCCCAAGTCTTTCAAAAATTTAATTTCAAGTTATACCATTGAAACTGTCGATCATGGTGTTTTAATTGATCAATCGTTTTATCTAAATGTAACAATTCATTGTTAACGTTATCAAATAATTTAGTGCTCATCACATTGGTGATCGTGTCAGATACCGTGCCTGCCATTTCAGCAGATGATTCCGAAAATTTACGCGCTAAACTCTCCGCGTGGCTTGTTGCAAAATATGAAAAAGTGATAAACAGCGTTGCCCATGTGATGAGTATAATGCCAAAAATAGGATGAACCACATAAAACAGTGTAAAACTTGCAATGATGACAGCTAGTAAGTTTGGAAAAAACCAATCATTGGGAATACGAATCAATAACTCAACGCTTTCACCGATATCTAAAATTTTTTTGGTCAAGTTACCTGTAAATGCATTTTGAAAATAAGCATGTGAATGATGTAATAAATAGGCAAATAAATGTTTATTAACGGATGCTTTGAGGTCAGGATACAAGCGTAAATTAAGATACTCTTAGAACCGCCAATTTAAATTGAGCACGATCGATAAGCTTGCATAAAACAGTGCTGGCAAAGCAATCGCTGTGAGTATTTTACCTTGGTTGTGTGCATATTGAACAACGGTATCAACGATCACTTTTAACAAATAGGGGCTAAGCGACATTTCTATTGCATCTACCAATGCAACAGTGACAAAGCCCGCTAGACACCCTTTTTTATCTCGCAAATATTGCCATACAAAAGGAATTAACGTATGAGGAAAATGTTTAGTGTCCATACTATGCAGACCTTTTCCGAGCAAGGTATATTATTCAGTCTAGCATAAAACTAGGTTCGCAATAGTCTGAAAAAATGTCAATACGCTCTACAATAAATCACCTTATCATCACCCTGCCGGTAAAAATCAAAAATTCTGGCGACCTCGCACATACCCATTTTTTGATAAAATGCTCGCGGTTTAGCATACGCTTCTGTTCCGGATGTTTCAGCATAAATACGTTGACCGCCTTGTTCGCGAATAGTCGTTTCGGTTTGTAAAAATAATACTTGACCAAGACCTTGCCGTTGTGCGAGCGACGATACCACTAACCAATACAAATCAAAACGCTTATCCGTTAGTGGGGTTTCACCAAAACACGTATAACCTAAAATATGCCCAGCAGAAACTCGAGCAAAAATAAATTGATAAAACGGTTCTTTTTCAGTCAAAGCAAATTCCAGTAATTCAACTGCCACTTCAATTTCAACACGGGTAAATACCCCGACTTCTTTAACCAGTGTTCTAATCTGTTCTAAATCTGTAACTGAGTATTGTGTAGTTAGTCTGTAAGCTAATTGTGTCATGGTTTCTCTCACGATAAGGGCCTTTCAATTCGAGATGCTTTATTTTGAGATCTATTCAGCCCGTCAAACAGTAAGGCCTGGGTTACGTCGGCATGCGTTAATCCGGCGTGTTTAGCTGAATTCATGAATCCAGCATCAATGGTTAGACACGGATTCGCATTAGCATCAATAACCCAAGGGGTTCCTTCCTTATCAATGCGAAAATCAATGCGAGCATAACCCGTTAAATGTAACGCGTCCCAGCAACGCAACGCGATGCTTTTTATCGTTTCAATCAATTCTCGGTCTTCGTTTACAAAATCAAACGTGCTTCCAATATTCTGATAGCCAAAACTACTTTCAACCCACACGGCATGATAATCTAAAATTTGCGGAAGATGGGCAGGAAAATTATGAAAACATATTTCTGCGGGTGATAGCACTACCGGCGTTGGATTCAAACTGTTTGGCATGGCGAGCAACGGCACTTTGATTTCTCGCCCGTCAATAAATGCTTCGGCATACCATTCACCACCTTGTGCATTCGTTTTTTCTTGAATTTTTTTTAAAATTCGATGCTGCAGATTATCCGCGTTAGTCTTGGTGATAACGGAATCTGAATCTATTCCAAAGGATGCATTCTCGGTAGTAGATTTCACAATGTAAGCTGGATAAGAGAAATTTAGTGTACTGGTTCGAGTACAATAGATAGCGGGGGTTTGAATCCTCGATGCACTTAGTATCCTTTTAGTCAGTAGTTTACTACCAGTCACATATAACCCGTCTGATCCACATCCTGAATAAGAGATGCCTAGTGTATCGAGAAGCGCAGGAATTAAATAAGCATGGCGATCGCTTTTTCTAAAGGATTCAACCAAATTAAAGACGAGATCGTACGGTTGTTTAGTCACAGCACATTCTATCTCAGCTAAATTACCTGTAATATTACATAGCTCGACGGTGTGACCCTGTGTGCGTAAAGTGTTTGCAATCTGCGTAGCTTGAATCGCGGAATCTTCAGCAATGATTGAATCCAGATAGTTTGTATCTAAAAGGATCAATAGCGAACAAGGGGGTAATTGGTGGACTTCATTGAGTAGCAACATTGTCAATTGTTTCTCCACATAAACCATATCGTTCAAAAGCGCTTTTTAAGATACTGACTATTAATTGGGTATACGATATACCTGCTAGATTAGCTAAACATGGTAAATCAGAAAAAGCGGGTTGTAGGCCTGAAAGTGCGTTAATTTCTAAAATATAAAGCTGGCCTTGGTGGTCTGCGCGCAAATCAACTCGACTAGCATCACGGCATCCTAATACGCGGTGAGCTTGTAGCGCAAAATACGCGGCTTGTTGTGCGGCGTCATCTGTTACAAGTTGAGAGTCAACATAGTCAAAACTTTGCTTGTTTTGATAAGAATAACACCACAATTCAGCCGATGGGCTTAGCTTAATTTCAAGCGTACCAATAGCTCGAGCCTTCGCACCACCACCTAAAATACCTACGGTAAAGTCGCGCCCCGAAAGAAAGGACTCAACCAATACAGGCTGGTTGAATTGGGTGAGTAAGCGCTGACACGTGTTTCGAAGCTCCATCGGTGTTTCAACGCGCGAGGCGGATGTTATGCCTTTTCCTGTTCCTTCTGCAATCGGTTTAGCAAATAACGGGAAAGGAAGCATCAACGCGTCGCAATCACTTAAACGCTTGACGACTTCAAAAGGTGCCGTGGGCAGCCCTGCGTCACGCAGTATCCGTTTCGTGTAGGCTTTGTCCATGGTGAGGGCCAGCGTAACAGGATCTGAAAAAGTATACGGAATTTGATAGGCATCCAATAGGGCTGGTACTTGTGATTCACGGCCTATGCCATAAAGACCTTCAGCGAGATTAAAAACCAAGTTCCAGCGATCACCGGCTGCAAGGCGCACAACTAACTGTTTGATATTCCCTATTCTATCCACTTGATGCCCCATGGATTCCATTATTTGGGTAATTGCATCAATCGTTATTTCATTGTCAAACTCAGCCGTTTCTTCTTTTGTGTATCCATGAGCAAGGTATTCATTGCGTAGATCGTATACAAAACCTATATGCATTCTATTCTCACTTTTTAATTTCGTAGATTCCATTGCTGACATTGAATTGAAAACCTGCCTTCGCTAAATGGTTCTCTGCTTCACCGATCTGACCTTCCGGATCAGGATAACGATACACTTTATTTTCAAAATTCTTTAGGAGCAAATCATCCCCTTCTCGTCCATAAATATAATCGGGTAATAATGGAATTTTTCCTCCTCCGCCGGGTGCATCCACGACAAATTGAGGAACAGCGTAACCCGTTGTATGGCCACGCAGCTGGCGAATTATTTCAAGCCCCTTTTCAACAGGGGTTCTAAAATGCGCCGATCCAGAGACAGGATCGCACTGATATAAATAATAAGGTTTTACGCGTGCTTTTAAGAGTCCTTGCATGAGCGGTTTTAAAATGGAAATATCATCATTAATGCCTTTGAGCAATACCGTTTGACTGCCAAGCGGTATTCCAGCGTCTGCCAAGCGACTACATGCTTCAATTGTTTCAATGGTCAGTTCATCGGGATGGGTAAAGTGAATACTCATCCATAAAGGGTGAAATTTCTTCAGCATGCGACACAAGTCTTTGGTAATGCGCTGAGGCATGACCACTGGTATTTTTGTACCAATACGAATAAATTCCAAGTGTTTTATTCGCCGTAATCGCGTCAGCAGCCATTCTAACTTACTGTTGTCAATACTGAGTGGATCCCCTCCTGATAATAAGCAGTCTCGTATTTCTGGATGCGCCTCAATATATTGTGCGGCTGTTTCCCATTGGCTAATGTTAAAACTGTATTCACCATTTGTTTCTCCCACCATGCGAGAGCGCGTGCAATAACGACAATAAGTGGAGCAAAACCCTGTAGTCAAAAACAAAACGCGATCAGGGTAGCGGTGCACAAGGCCTGGTACAGTGGTGCTATGATCTTCATTTAAGGGATCGGGGTCTTCACCCGGCGTATGAATAAATTCATTGGTTAGAGGAATATGAGTACGTCGCAATGGTTGAGACGCATCAATTGGGTCTAACAGCGATAAATAATAGGGCGTAATGGCGATGGGTAGATTATCAGTACGTAACCGTATGGCTTCTTGTTCGTTGGGTGTTAATTGTATAAAACGGCTTAATTGATCAAGCTTTCTTACTCGATTTCGTACATGCCATTTCCAGTTATTCCAATCATCTCGAGTCGCTTCGGGGTAAAACTGTCGCCGAAATTTTTTTGAGCGCACGCTCATAGGAAAACGATGATTGGTTTCAATTTTTGAATTCTTTACATAAGGCACTTGGAAAGTAATATCCTTTATAGCGATGGCGACTACACTTGGGTCTTTAGAAATGCTACATGGAGAAGGCTCTAAATCAACTGGGTCGATAGCGAATTCACTATTAACACCGGAAGGTTCAAAAATGGCATGTGTTTTCATGCTAACTCCTTACTTGTTGATTAAGGATCGGGATCCCTAACATCAAATTCCTTGTATTGACCCAGTATGAACAATGATTTATAAAAAAACAACCAATAGCGTTTTCCAAATGGGCTGGGTAAAGGTTATCATACCACCATAATTTTCAAGCAACGCGAGTACCATGAGTGATTATTTGTCCGATGAGGATAAAGAACTGTTTCGCCAAAACATGCGGACTGTAAAACCATTAAAAAATAATACGAAACGTGAACCCATCGCTAAAACACCACCAAAACCTGCTCGCGTTCCAGCTACGCGCTCCTCAATACCAAATCAGATCAGGGATCCCAACAGGCAAACACCTGACTATTACCTATCTGACTATACAAACGAGGTTGTCCGCGCTGACTCTACCTTGTCATTTAGCAGCCAAAGCATCCCCAGCAAGCGCATGAAACAATTAAAGAACGGCCAAATTCCTTTGGAGGCACGTCTTGATTTACATGGTTTAAAACCTGATGCCGCTCGAGAATCATTGTGTCGATTTATAGATAATCAGACCCAGATCGAACATCGGTGTTTATTA
>CANJFK010000090.1 GCA_947473535.1 Legionellaceae bacterium
AGAATACTCACGTTGCTACCCTTTTAAATGATTCATCTTGTTTACATCTATATTGCCCCGATTACGATAGAGCAACATCACAATTGCTAAACCAATAGCAGCCTCTGCTGCTGCAACGGTCAAGATAAAAAAGACGAAAACCTCACCTGCGTTTGTGCCATAATAATGGGAAAAAGCAACAAAATTAGTGTTCACTGCAAGCAGCATCAACTCGATGCACACTAATAAAAGAATGACGTTTCGACGATTGAGCACGATGCCAACCAGGCTTAAGCCAAATAAAATAACACTTAATATCAGATAGTTCGTTACGGGTATCATGTACAATTCCTCAAGGTTTCTCTGATTTCATTTTTACTAGCGTCACTCGGTCACTACGACGGGTCATAATTTGTCGAACAATACTTTGCCGCTTCGAACGTATGGGTTTACGATGAACCAACGTAATTGCTGCAACGATAGCAACCAGCAAAATGACAGCAGCCAATTCAAATGCAAATACATAATCAGTATAAAGCACCATACCGAGCGCCTCTGTATCAGAAAGTGCTACAGGCGGTGTGACCCCTTCAATTCCAGCAGGGATGCGTTGCCCTGCCATTTGCCTGTCGTTTCCTGTTGTAAATGTACCCTTAGGAATCGCCGTCAACAGCAAGCCCACAAGCAAGGCAACTAAAATCAAACCAAACGGTAAATAATAAATAAAATGCTTTTTCATCGATTCAATGTCGATATTCAACATCATGACGACGAATAAAAACAGGGTCATCACCGCACCAACATAAACGAGCACCAAAATCAGTGCTAAAAATTCGGCTTGCACCAATATCCAAAGGATGGCGCTAGCAAAAAAAGCTAATACCAAAAAAAGAACACAACGAACTGGATTATTTTGAGTAATAACCATCAACGCAGAAAACACGGTCAGTCCAGCAAACACGTAAAAAATCACTTGTAGTAGCAAATCATGCATTTTGTACCCTTTTTAACGATATTTTTCATCAGCGGCTCGATCGGCTGCCAAACGCGCTTCCATGAGATCGCCGACTGCCAATAATTTTTCTTTGGTCATAATATTTTGACCGCGCTCGCTAATATGATAGTGATGAATCGGAGTAACAACGATTGAATCCACCGGGCAGGACTCTTCACAAAGACCGCAATTAATGCATTTAAACGCATCAATATCATAGCGTGTCGTACGTCGCGACCCATCCTCTCTAGGCTCTGATTCAATCGTAATGGCTAACGCAGGACAAACGGCCTCGCAGAGCTTGCACGCAATGCACCGCTCTTCACCATTAGGATAACGCCTTAACGCCAACATGCCGCGAAAACGGGGCGATAATGGCGTCTGTTCTTCAGGAAACTGTACCGTTATTTTTTTCTTAAAAAAATATTTACCGGTTAATGTTAACCCTTGAAATAATTCCACCAGTAAAAAACTGCGGATGTAATGCCTAATGTAGGGATATATTTTTTTCATTATCAAAACCAAGGTTTTAGATGGGTCATAACCATCAAGGCGGTGACAATTAACCAAACGATGGTCACCGGAATCAATACTTTCCAACCCAAACGCATTAGTTGGTCATAACGGTAGCGGGGAAAGGTTGCCCTTACCCACAAATACACAAACAGGAAGAAAGAAATTTTGGCAAATAACCAAACAAATCCGGGGACAAAAAAGAAAATATCACCCAGGACTGACATGCCTTCAAACGGCGATAACCACCCACCCAGAAACAATAACGTGATCACGGTTGAAATCAACACCATACTGGCATATTCAGCCATAAAAAACAGTGCAAAACCTACAGCAGAATACTCCACGTGAAATCCGGCAACGATTTCCGTCTCACCTTCCGCCAAATCGAAAGGAGCGCGATTAGTTTCTGCCATCCCAGCAATCCAAAATACCATGAACAGAGGTAACAACGGTATAAACCACCAGTGCCAAAATCCACCCTGTTGAGAAAGGACGATATCGGTAATATTCATGCTGCCCGCGGCAATCAACACACCAACAAAGGCGAAACCCATGGCAATTTCATAGGATACTGTTTGTGCCGCACTACGCAAAGCACCCATCATGGCGTATTTTGAATTAGAGGCCCAACCAGCGATAAGAATGCCATAGACTCCTAGGGAACTCATCGCAAACAGATACAAAACGCCGGCGTTAATATTTGCTAAAACAATGCCCTGCTCGAAAGGAATGACGGCCCAACCTGCAAGGGCTGGCGCCAATGCAAACAATGGCGCGATAACAAACAAATACTTGTTCGACCGTGTCGGAATAATAATTTCTTTGTGGATCAGTTTTATTAAATCAGCAAATGGCTGTAATAAACCGCGAAAACCCACTCGATTAGGTCCGATACGCACCTGTATGTAGCCAATTACTTTACGCTCCGCATAGGTTAAATAAGCCACGCAGACGAGCAGCGGTAGCACAATAACCAAAATTTTAATAATAATCCAGAGCAATATGCTAATGTCTTGCAGCATGTTTTTACCTATTTAATTGTTATAGCGGCAAAAGCGTGTCCTAAATCCACCGTTTCAGGCACTGCGTTGGTTACCCATACAACGTCAAGAGCCATTCGCTCATCGCATTGAAGCGGCAATGTTATCTCAATATCTCCTTGAGATACAGTAGCCATTTCGCCTAATTTAAGCCTGATTGCAGTTTCAGGATGCACGCGTATAGCAACAGCGTCTGCTGCTGCGCATTCCTGCAGCTGCGCTGCATGACGAACAATAGCATCACAACGATATAACGGCCATTCACCCACCCGAACCAAGCTATCGGTGCTTAAAGGCAATGACTCAGGATAAAAAGGGCTATATGTGCCGGCATGCATCATATCTGACTGTAGTTTCATTTCATCAACTATCTCACTCGTCGAGGTATAGTCAAAGCCATTGCAACGCAAGAGATTTGCTAAAACACGCAAAATTTTCCATGCGGGGCGCGCTTCACCAAAAGGCGCCACCGCACCTTTAAATGATTGCCACGTCCTGTCAACGTTTATATACGTTCCTGATGTTTCTGCATAGGGTGCTATCGGTAAAATAACATCAGCATAATCATCCATTGACTCGGCATGATAAGCGGATAGTACAACCACAAATTCTGCTGCAAGCATGGCTTGTCGTGCTCGGTAGGGATGAGCAAAATCATAACCTGGCTCAACAGCCATCAAAAAATAACCTTTAAGACGCGCTTCTATGGCCGCTTGCACATCGAGACCAGCAGGCTCAATTACTTTACCCGCGGCGCTTCGATGAGGCAACATACCTGCCAAACAGGCACCTGCGCTGTTTGCACCGGTTGTCAAACGTAATAGGCGTGCACCACTAAATTGCTCTAGTAACGAAACCAAGGTTCGGAGCAAGGCTGCATGTGGATGATTTTCAAAGAGAGCCCCGGTAACAATGACCGCGTTTGGCTGTCTTAATCCCTCAGCAATTTCTTTCGTCGCTTTATCCGGTTTTAAGCCAATCAATAGCTTTTGTACATCCTCGGATAATCGACTAACGTCGTCGATTAATGCCGCGACCAAACTCGCCAATTGCAAAGGCATATCTTGAGGAGAAACAATGATTTTTTGGGTCACACCAAAATGGTACGTATAATCAACCGGGTTAATTGCGAAGATACGACCACCATTAGTAAATGCTTTCCTCACCCGCACGCCAGCGAGTGGAATTTCTCGATCAATATTGCATCCGATCAGCAACACAGAATCTTGATGATCTAATGCAGCATAATTTAACGAACTCGTTGGCATAACGGCTTGTTTATGTTGGTCACGAAAATCAGTTTGATGCAATCGATGATCTAAATTATGCACGCCCACGTCACGCATCAGTTTTTGCAACAAATATAATTCTTCCAGCGTGGATGAAGGCGATGCAAATGCGGCAAACTGTTCCGGACCATGGTGTTTAATAACACGAGCCATGCCTGCGGCGGTGAACTTAAGTGCCGTTTCCCAATCCACGGTTTCCCATTGTCCATTCTGCTTAATCCTCGGCTGACCAGCACGAGCATCACTGTTTAAACCCAGGTAACTAAAACGATCGCGGTCCGACAGCCATGTTTCATTTATAACTTCATGCTCTTTGGGCACCACTCGCATCAGGCGATTGCGCCGTGAATGCAAATACACATTTGATCCCAAACAATCATGCGGTGCGATGCTATCATGCTGCGTCATTTCCCAAGCTCGGGCAGTAAAACGATAGGGTTTTGACGTTAGTGCGCCGACTGGACAGAGATCGATGACATTGCCAGAAACTTCTGACGTTATGCTACGCTTGATATACGTTCCAATATGCATGTCTTCGCCACGCCCTGTTGCGCCAAGCTCACGCACCCCAGCCACTTCATCGCCAAAACGAACACAACGCGTACAGTGTATGCAACGGGTCATTTCAGTCGCAATTAACGGGCCCAAATCATCATCGACAACAGCGCGCTTACTGTAATCATAGTCCGACTTATCAGAGCCATAGCCCATCGATACATCTTGCAGCTCACACTCTCCGCCTTGGTCGCAGATCGGACAATCCAGCGGATGATTGATTAACAAAAAGTCCATCACCGCTTTTTGTGAGCGAATGGCATCTTTGGATTTAGTAAATACTTTCATACCATTGCTGATCGGTGTAGCGCAGGCCGGTACCGTTTTGCGGCTATTTTCCACTTCAACGAGGCACATACGGCAATTCGCGGCCACAGACAGTTTTTTATGATAACAAAATCGCGGAATATGAATTCCCGCTTCATCGGCAACTTCAATGATCATCTTGCCATTGTCTACTTCAATTATTTTTCCATCGATTTCAATGGTAGCCATTGTTAACCTTCTTTATTAATAAAATGCTCAAATTCATGGTGAAAGTGTTTAACAAAACTTTGAACCGGCCATGCTGCAGCTTCGCCCAGTGCACAAATCGTGCGGCCTTCAATGTTATCAGCTACATTCACTAATTTTTCCACATCACCCGGTTTGCCATGGCCTTCTTTAATGCGATGTAACAAACGAACCAACCAACCGGTGCCTTCACGACAAGGCGTGCATTGACCACAGGATTCGTCCATATAAAACTCTGAAATACGATAAAGCGCATCAACCATACAGGTTGTTTCATCCATAATAATCACAGCACCGGAGCCAAGCCCTGAGCCTGCCTTTTGAATGCTGTCGTAATCCATATCAAGATTCATCATCACATCACCCGGCAACACCGGCATCGATGTCCCGCCTGGGATAACCGCTTTGATACGTCGACCACCACGCACTCCGCCGGCCAATTCTAATAATGTTTTAAACGGCGTACCCAATGGAATTTCAAAGTTAGCGGGATTATTTACATGACCGCTGACACTAAAACACTTGGTTCCACCATTATTAGGCTTCCCGAGGTCTAAAAACCATTGTCCACCTTTTTCCAAAATCACAGGCACCGACGCAAACGTTTCCGTATTATTAATGGTCGTTGGTTTGCCATACAAGCCATAATTCGCTGGGAATGGCGGCTTAAATCTGGGCATGCCTTTTTTCCCTTCCAGTGAATTTAACAAGGCCGTTTCTTCACCACAAATATAGGCGCCCGCGCCCAAATGGTTATATAGATCAAAATTGACGCCTGAGCCTAAGATGTTTTTTCCAAGTAATCCAAGCTCATATGCCTCGCTTAATGCGGCTTCAGTGCGTTGGAACGGCTCCCAGAATTCACCGCGTATATAATTGTAGCCAACCGTTGCACCCATTACATAACCTGCAATAGCCATGCCTTCAATTAATTGATGCGGATTATAACGTAAAATGTCGCGATCTTTACAGGTACCTGG
>CANJFK010000091.1 GCA_947473535.1 Legionellaceae bacterium
AACGACAGCCGGATTATTAACGTCTGTTCGTGGTGTTAACGGTGGCTATCGTTTGCAGCGCGCTGCCGGTGATATTTCAGTCGCAGCGATAATTTACGCTATGGACGAACATCGTGGACTAACGGAATGCAGCATGCAACATAATGAATGCTCGTTGCAGGGTGTTTGTCATATCCAGAATAATTGGCAATTAATTAGCCAAGCGATAGAGTCTGCATTGGATGGCGTGAGTTTGGCGGTGTTGATTGGCCCTTCACTTGCCGCTACCGATCTTGACCGTATTAAGCAATTAGCAGGAGTGAGTCGTGGCTAAAAATGAACAAATTCATACCCTCCTTGAGCAGGAATATCAACATGGCTTTATCACTGATATTGAAGTTGATACGTTTTTGCCTGGTTTGGATGAAGATGTTATTCGCCGATTGTCGGCGATTAAAGGTGAGCCGGAATTCATGTTGGATTGGCGCTTAACAGCATTTCGCCATTGGCAAACATTGCCTCATCCAGTCTGGTCCAGTGTGCACTATCCGCCGATAGATTATCAATCGATCGCCTACTATTCGGCACCTAAAAACATGAAAGACGGGCCCAAGAGTTTGGATGACATTGATCCGGAATTACTACGTACTTATGAAAAACTCGGGATCCCCCTGCGTGAACAGGAAATGCTTGCGGGTATCGCCGTTGATGCTGTTTTTGATAGTGTGTCGGTTGCTACGACGTTTAAAGCCAAACTGGCTGAAAAAGGGGTAATATTTTGTCCATTTTCTGAGGCGGTGCATGAGCATCCTGACTTGATGAAAAAATATTTGGGCTCCGTTGTGCCGTATCGGGATAATTTTTATGCAGCGCTTAATTCAGCGGTATTTAGCGATGGTTCCTTCGTCTATATTCCTAAGGGCGTTCGTTGCCCAATGGAGTTGTCTACTTATTTTCGAATTAACGCCGCATCGACAGGGCAGTTTGAGCGTACATTAATTATTGCAGATGCTGATAGCTACGTTTCTTATCTTGAAGGTTGTACCGCGCCGATGCGTGATGAAAATCAGCTGCATGCAGCCGTGGTTGAATTGGTTGCGATGGATAATGCACAAATTAAATATTCAACCGTACAGAATTGGTATCCTGGTGATAAAGAAGGCAAAGGTGGCATTTATAATTTTGTGACTAAACGAGGCGCTTGCCGTGGCAAACGTTCAAAAATATCGTGGACGCAGATAGAAACAGGCTCGGCAATTACCTGGAAGTATCCTAGTGTTATTTTACAAGGTGATGACTCGGTCGGTGAATTTTATTCAGTGGCGGTGACGAATAATCGACAGCAAGCGGATACCGGCACAAAAATGATCCACTTGGGTAAGAATACTCGGTCGACGATCATTTCAAAAGGCATCAGTGCAGGTCGTTCGCATAATGCTTATCGAGGTTTGGTGCGAATAGCACCCACAGCAGTTAATGCACGTAATTACACGCAGTGTGATTCGATGCTCATGGGTAGTGAATGCTCAGCACACACGTTTCCTTATATCGAAGTCAAGCATCCTTCTGCGCAAATAGAGCATGAAGCAACAACGTCGAAAATTAGTGAGGAACAATTGTTTTATTGTCAGCAACGCGGGATTGATACGGAAGATGCGGTATCCATGATCGTGAATGGTTTTTGCAAGCAAGTTTTAAAAGAATTACCAATGGAGTTTGCGGTAGAAGCTACCAAGTTGCTAGGTATTAGTTTGGAAGGGGCGGTAGGATAATATGTTAACAATCAAACAATTAAATGTTGCGATTAACGCGCAACCCATTTTAAACGGGATTGATCTGCACGTACGTGCGGGCGAAGTGCATGCTATCATGGGGCCGAACGGTTCAGGTAAAAGCACCTTGTCAAAAGTACTGGCGGGTCATCCTTCGTATGAAGTGACGAGCGGAAAAATTTCTTATTTTGAGAAAAATTTGTTGTCGTTATCGCCTGAAGAGCGAGCACAAGCAGGCATCTTTATGTCGTTTCAATACCCCGTGGAAATCCCAGGTGTTGCGAATATTAACTTTCTTAAAGCATCGGTGAATGCTGTTCGCAAAGGGCAAGGCAAAACGCCGTTGGATGCTATTGAATTTTTAAATTTTATTCGCGCAAAATGCCAATTATTGGACATGGATGAAAGTTTTTTGTATCGAAGCATTAATGAAGGATTTTCTGGTGGTGAGAAAAAGCGCAATGAAATTTTACAAATGGCAGCGCTCGAGCCTAAATTAGCCATTCTTGATGAGACGGACTCTGGTTTAGATATTGATGCCTTGCGTGTAATTTCAGAAGGTGTTAATGCGATGAGAACACCGGAGCGTGCTATTATTTTAGTGACTCATTATCAGCGACTATTGAATTATATCGAGCCGGATTTTATTCATGTATTGGCTCATGGCCGGATTATTAAATCCGGTGACAAATCACTTGCGTTGGAGCTGGAAGACAAAGGATATAGTTGGTTGGAGGAGATGGAGCAGGCATGAGCGAAATCACGGACTTTTATCAACAGCAGGCCCTGGCAGGACGATCCAATATTCCCTGGCTTTCGGACTTACAGAAAACGGCATTAACCGACTTTGAACGTTTTGGGTTTCCTACGCGTCAGCATGAAGAGTGGAAATACACGTCAGTTGTCTCTTTTTTACAACAACGATTTTCAACGACAGTAAGCGCTGTGGCTATGCCAATGACGGCTCGTTATCAGACGGATATTCCTGTGGGGCATCTTGTTGGTTTGATCAATGGCGAGGTATGCGGCGCGCAGGAATTGATGGCCAAATTGCCCGAGGGCGTTGTGGTACAGTCTCTGGCTCAAGCACTCGTTGACCATCCTGATAAAATTTCACCGTATCTTGGGTGTATTTTGCAACACGAGCATGGTTTTCATGCGTTGAATACAGCCATGTTACACCAGGGATTATTTATTTATTTACCCGCTGGTGTTTCTCTGAGTGAGCCGTTGTTGTTAGTGCATTGGCAAGACGTTGCGAATCAAGCGACACATATCCGTCATCTTGTGGTTGCTGAAAAAGGTAGCTCGGCAAGTATTATCGAAGATTATCAAGGTGATGCATCGTCTTGCTATTTGACGAACACGGTAACGGAAGTGTTTACCGCGACGGATGCGAAACTAACGCATTACAAAATTCAACGGGAAAGTAAGCAGGCCTATCATGTAGGACATATTGCAGTCAAACAAGCGGCTGGCAGTCAATTCGATAGTCATTTATTTAGTGTTGGCGGAAAATTGGTGCGCAACGACATGACCATTTACTTGCAGGAGCCTGGTGCTCATTGTTTAATGAATGGAATTTATGGGCCGACAGATGGTCAACACATGGATCAACACACGACGGTGTTCCATGAGGTGCCTGACTGTTCCAGCGAACAAGATTATAAAGGTATTTTAACCGGTCGGTCGCGCGGGGTCTTTAATGGCAAGGTTATTGTTGCAAAAAATGCACAACATACGCGCGCTAAACAACAAAATAAAAATTTATTGTTATCGGCTACAGCAGAAATTGACACAAAGCCGCAGTTGGATATTTATGCGGATGATGTGGTTTGTACGCATGGTGCTACCGTGGGGCAATTAGATGAAGACGCATTATTTTATCTGGCGGCACGTGGGATTGGACGTTTAGAGGCGAGCCAATACTTAATTCAAGCCTTTGCTACTGAAAATTTACGAGCTATTCCCCTTGCCGGTCTTGCAACCTGGATGAGCACAATATTAGAAGGGGGGTGTTATGAGTAATAGAGCTGCAGCGTTGATTGAGTCGTTGGATTTACCCGCTATCCGCCGTAATTTTCCTATTTTACAACAAACCGTAAATGGTTATCCGTTGATTTATTTGGATAACGCGGCAACCACGCAAAAACCTCAATCGGTGATTGATGCAATGTCGCATTATTACCTGCATGATAATGCTAATGTGCACCGAGGTTTGCATACGTTAAGCGAGCGCGCTACTGAAAAATTTGAAGCGGTACGTTCAAGCGTGGGCCGTTTTATTAATGCGAACCATGCGCGCGAGTGTATTTTTGTTCGAGGTGCTACGGAAGCTATTAATCTCGTTGCCCACAGCTTTGTTGAGCCGCGCATTCGGCCCGGTGAAGAAATCTTAATCACGCATATGGAGCATCACTCGAATATTGTCCCTTGGCAAATGGTTTGCAAGAAAACAGGTGCCGTATTAAAGGTTGCACCTATTTCATTAAGCGGCGAGATTTTGCTCGATGAGTTTGAAAAACAATTGTCAAGTAACACAAAATTTGTCTCGTTAAGCTACGTATCTAACGCGCTTGGGACAATTAATCCAGTGAAAGAAATGATTGCTATGGCACATGCAGTTGGTGCTGTGGTGTTATTGGATGGCGCTCAAGCCAGCGCACATTTACCCATCGATGTGCGCGCCTTAAATTGTGATTTTTATGCCCTTTCAGGTCACAAAATGTACGGACCAACAGGGATTGGCGTACTGTGGGGGCGCGAAGCGTTATTGGATGACATGATGCCCTACCAAGGCGGCGGCGAAATGATTAATTACGTGACGTTTGCGGCCACTCAATATGCCCCATTGCCTCATAAGTTTGAAGCAGGGACGCCAAATATTGCCGGAGTGATTGGTTTGGGGGCGGCGCTTGACTACTTGTGGTCTTTGGATATGGACGCGATCGCCGCGTACGAGGCCCATTTACTTGATCACGCAACACAAGCGTTACAGTCAATCACAGGGTATAACCTAATTGGTACGGCAAAAGCGAAGGTTCCCATTGTATCGTTTGTGCATGGTAAAATTCATGCACATGATATAGGCACTATTTTGGATAATGAAGGCATTGCTGTTCGAAGCGGCCATCATTGTGCGATGCCATTAATGGATTTCTTTCAGGTATCTGCTACAACAAGGATATCGCTCTCGTTTTATAATACAATTCAAGACATTGATACGTGCATGCATGCACTACAAAAAGTTAAAGAGGTATTTGCTTGATGGATGTTCGTGAGCTATATCAAGAAGTCATTATTGATCATAACCGCAATCCACGAAATCACCGAGTGATGGATTATGCGACGAGCCAAGCAAGAGGGTTTAATCCGCTATGTGGTGATAAATTGACAGTTTATGTTCTTGTGGATCATGGTATTTTAAAAGAAGTTAGCTTTATCGGGTGTGGCTGTGCAATATCTCAAGCATCAGCCTCGCTGATGACGGATGCGCTGCAGGGTAAGACGCTTAGTGAAGCACATGCCTTATTTGAACGGTTTCACAAGATGGTGACGCATGATGTGGATACGCCAGCCCTGAGTTTAGATAAATTGGCCGTGCTGGCTGGCGTGCGTGTGTATCCAGCGCGAGTTAAATGCGCAACATTGGCTTGGCATACCATGGAATCTGCTTTGAAAAAAGAAGATGCTTTAGTGTCGACGGAGTGAAAACAATGTTTGGTTTTAAAAAAAAACAGGACAACGACGAATTGAAAGAGTCGGTGATAGTAGGGTTGAAAACGGTATTTGATCCGGAAATTCCGGTGAATATCTACGATTTAGGTTTGATATACGATATCGCCATCGATGATAAACAGCATGTGCATATCCAAATGACGCTGACATCTCCCGGATGCCCGGTAGCACAAACGTTTCCAGGCACTGTTGAGCAAGCCGTGAATCAAGTGGACGGCGTAAGTGAATGCACCGTTGAATTGGTGTGGGAACCACCTTGGACGCAAGAGCGGATGACCGAGGTCGCGCGACTTGAGTTGGGTATATTTTATTAAGGCGCGATCCTAACATGCACTGGCAACC
>CANJFK010000092.1 GCA_947473535.1 Legionellaceae bacterium
AAGTTACTGTCCTTGAAAATTTCAGTTGCCCATTCCTCTGCGTCCGTTATCATTGTTCTACTACTCGAGTTAAATTACATGCGTAGAAGTTACAACAATTTTCACTTGTGTAGAAGATACAGGGACAAGCCGCGGGACGTCGGGCTTCTAAAGATGAATTGTCAACAGATCCTAACAATCGCCATGGAATACGCCCGAACTAATCCGTTAAAAACTCACCAAATAAATCATAATCGTCACTATCTGTTATTGTCACGTCAACACGTGATCCAACCTTTATTTTTGCATCATATGGAAGATAAACTAATCCATCAATCTCAGGCGCGTCACTCTTGCTTCGAGCAATGATCTGGTCATCACCTATGCTATCAATGAGTACCGTTTGCCGTGAGCCAACTTTGGCTTGCAATTTGTTTCTGCTAATGTCAGCTTGGACTTGCATGAATCGATGGTAGCGGTCTTCTTTGACTTCAGCCGGGACAGGATCAGCCAATTCATTGGCTTTGGCACCGTTTACAGGCGAATATTGAAAGCAACCCACGCGATCCAATTGAGCGGTTTGTAAAAAGGTTAGTAATTCCTCGAACTCTTCTTCCGTCTCGCCAGGGAAACCAACAATAAACGTTGAACGGATGGTGATGTCTGGGCAGACGTCGCGCCAATGTGCAATACGCGCGAGTGTGTTTTCACTACTGGCAGGGCGCTTCATTGCTTTTAATACGCGGGTACTGGCATGCTGTAAGGGGATGTCAAGATACGGTAAAATAAGGCCGTCGCGCATGAAGGGGATGATTTCATCCACGTGAGGGTATGGGTAGACGTAATGCAAGCGCACCCATATTCCTAATTCGCCTAATTGCTCACATAAATCGTAAAAACGTGTGTTGATTGTTTTGCCTTGCCATTGGACGGGTTGGTACTTGGTATCAATACCGTATGCGCTTGTATCTTGTGAGATGACTAACAATTCTTGGACGCCAGCTTCTTTTAGGTGCTTCGCTTCAGTAAGTACTTGCGTCATTGGATAGCTTTGTAATTTTCCACGCATGGTTGGAATGATACAGAAGGTACATTTTTGATTACAGCCCTCGGATATTTTCAAGTAAGCATAATGA
The DNA here is from genome assembly GCA_947473535.1 of Legionellaceae bacterium. Taxonomy (GTDB): domain Bacteria; phylum Pseudomonadota; class Gammaproteobacteria; order Legionellales; family Legionellaceae; genus CANJFK01. The sequence goes on from CANJFK010000092.1 coordinate 1,116, forward strand.
CGCGGCGTGAGTTTAATGCCCTGAGGCGGTACGAGTTGAGTAAAGGGATCAATGGGTGGCGGTAGATGGCGGTGTACGGCGCGCACCACCTCTTCATACGCATGGGCACCGCTGATGTGGAGCACGTCAGGGCATGCTTCACGAATGATGTCGGCTTTAGCACCTAAACAACCAGTGACAATAACGCGACCGTTTTCAGCCATGGCTTCACGTATAGTATCGAGCGATTCTTTGACGGCCGCATCAATAAACCCACATGTGTTGATAACGACAACGCCGGCGTCCTGGTAACTGGAGACCAGATTATAACCCTGAGCACGAAGTTGGGTAATGATTCGTTCTGAATCAACCAACGCTTTAGGACAGCCCAAACTGACAAAACCTACTTTATGATTCATCGCATTCTATTTGTAAAAAAAGTGTGCGAATTATACCGGTATATTGGGGTGGCTGTCTAACTTATTCGTAAAGGGCAGGGTAAACGCGTCTTAATTTTTAGATTGATATCAAGTCAGTCTGTCCGAGCCGCGACCGTCAGGGAGTGTTCACGAATGTGTCCCTCTTGCTTTGTTGCTTCGTAAACACTCCCTGGTAAACACTCCCTGACGGTCGCGGCTCGGATAATACGGTTTAAATCTGGTCATAAGATGCGTTTGGCCTGGTAAAGAGTCTAGCAGGTTAAGGAAAATACATTCTCGTAGCCTGGGTGCGGGCAAAGCCGTAACCCAGGATTCAATGCGTCGACCCTCCCGGATTACACGGCGTTTCATCCAGGCTACTTGGTGTTATTATTTAATGATTTTTAAGAACTGGATTCTCAAATCACAATAGGCGCCGCTCTATGCGCCGCTTCTTCAGCTTCCAGCACTTGACGTCCTTGATTCATCTGAGTTCTCATGCTCGCTGTTGCCGCGGCCGCTTGTCCTGTTGCAAAGTCTAATCGTCGTTTAGCCTTCGTTTCGGCCTCTGCTAGTGCTCTTTGCTGCGTGCTAGACGCCCCGGCGAATAATGCACCGGGCTCTATTTTTTCACCGTTGATCTTAATGTTGACTTTATCTTTAGGAAAGCCTGCTGAAATACCTGCGATATAAGCGTCACGTGCAAGTGACATCCGCCATGTGTCGTCGCTGTCTTTGTCGCCTGCTTGATTAATGTTAAATGTAATTTCTTTCTTGCCTTTACATTTTATCTCGTTGGCAACAAACTCCAGATCCGCTCTTATCAGTTTATCTGCACCGTGGTGATAGGGCATCATGGCGCTTGGAATTTCAATCCGAATGCCATCAGGCGGCACGACCGTGCGTTTTATTCCTGTTAAGGTCGTCAACTCCTCTATTTGACTCAAGTCAACGCCACGAAGCTCATTTCCCATAGCACCCGGATCCACTTGACCGATGAAGCCATCGCCTGGTTCTCTTTCACATAATTTTAAAATTTTATTACGCTGCTCCTGATTACTGTGCTCGTAGACTAGTAACGTGAAGTAATATAAATCAGCGGCTTGTTGCGCTGCATTCATCATTTTTTCAGAAATCTCTTTCATGTCTTTATCAAAGGGTTCAAGCGCTTTGGTATGAGATTCATCAATGGTGTCAATCATGCTTTTTTTGATATGTTCAATGTCGGCATCGGGTGCATCGGGTGCTAATCCAATGGATTTTTTCACATTTTCAGTGAAGGCGGGATCAGTGAATAATTGGTTGACTTTTTCTTTGTCTAGCTTGAGCTGCTCCTCGAGTTGACGCTTGGATTTGCTTTTCATTTTTTCTAGTGTATTGGCCAAGCCCGCTGGTTTGTATTTGGTAACGCCTGGCTCGTTATTATCACTATCCTTAACATATTGCTTGAATGCTTTATATTCCAGTCGTAAGCGTTTGGATTCAGCACTATAGGCCAGCGCCGCATCAAGGCTCGCAGCGACTGCATCCGCTGCTATTTTGTCTGTCGTTGCACCTAATTTATCAGCCAAGGCCTTACTATTAGCACGCGCGGCAAGAAGCGTTTCAAAGTTATCCGCTCCCGTTTCACCAAGCTGGCCTGAGAGCATCTCAATATTGTTGCCATATTTTGCATACAATGCTTGTTCGTTCTCTGAAGAAAATTCATTGGCGGTGTTAAGATTACTTACTTTAAACGCTTCGATCGTGCCGCCGAACAGGCCAGTTCGGCCTGTTATTATTGTTTGTATAGTGCTCAGCGTGGCATTGTAAATGGTTCCTACTACCTTCGGAGGCAAGCCGGCAATTTTTTGCACAGAGTTTAGCGCTACCATGTTGGTTCCTTTAAAAATTTACCTAATAGTGTATATTATATACTATTTTTACCATGCCGTGATAGCTGCTCCGCCAAATAGGGCATGGGCTTTCTCTTTCACTTCGTTGGAATTTAACGCTTTAACGAACAACTCAAGTTGTGCTTTTTTATTGCTACCCCGTCGAATAACAATCAAATTTGCATAAGGCGAGTTTTTATTCTCCAGAAACAGCGCATCACGAGAGGGGTTGAGGCCGGCAGGAATGGCGAAGGTGGTATTAATTACGGCCGCATCAACATCCGTTAATATTCTTGGCAATTGTGCTGCATCCAGTTCTTTAAACTGCAATTTTCTCGGGTTGCTCGCAATATCCCGGATCGTTGTATTGCCGCTTCGTTTCAACGTAATTAGTCCCGCTTTTTGGAGTAGCAAGAGGGCTCGCGCTTCATTGCTTGGGTCGTTGGGCAGGGCTATCAGTGCGTGGTCAGGTAATTTACTTAGGGATTTAATTTTAGATGAATAGAGACCCGTGGGGTATACAAAGGTTTTGCCAATCACTTCTAGGTCATAGCCATGCGCTTTGCTGGCAGCTTGTAGATAAGGCAAATGCTGGTAAACGTTAGCATCCAGCGTGCCATCTTGCAGGGCTTCGTTGGGTAAATTATAGTCATTGAATTCTATGATCTTGATGGTTAAGCCATAGCGCTCCAGGGCTACTTTTTGAGCCACATCGACCAAATCCGTTTCTGGACCAGATATGGTGCCAACAACGAGTGTATTGGGCGATGGTTTACTGCAGGCAAGCACGGTTAGCGATAAGACAATAACGGTTACGATTTTACTGACACAGTTTAAGATACGCATTCATATACTCCTTTCTATCGTGAAAAACGTCGCGCTAAACGATCCCCACCCATTTGTAATAACTGGACAATGATAACTAAAATGGCAACGGTTGCCAGCATCACGGTTAGATTAAAACGTTGATAACCATAGCGAATAGCTAAATCGCCCAACCCGCCACCACCAACAGTGCCTGCCATGGCTGAATAATTGACCAAGGTGATGGCCGTCACGGTCGTGGCGTGGATGAGAGCAGGTCGTGCTTCTGGTAATAAAATATAACGAATCATTTGCCATGTGTTTGTACCCATTGCATAGCCCGCTTCGATAAGGCCTGAGGGTAAACTCTGGTAAGCATTATCAACTAGCCGAGCGAAGAAAGGAGCCGCTCCCAGCGTTAATGGCACCATTGCTGCGTGAATACCAATCGACGTGCCTACAATGAAACGTGTGAAGGGAATTAATGCTACCAGTAAAATAATAAACGGGATGGATCGGCAGATGTTGATCAGCCCCGCAAGCATTCGATGAAGGCTCTGATTTGGTTTTACTTTCGCACTGGTGTATAAGATAGTGCCAAATGGCAGCCCAATTAATAGGGCAAAAAATGTACTAATAAGCACCATGTAAATCGTTTCACCGGTGGCTATGATTAGATCATAAAACATCGTCAGCGACATATCCTAAAATCTCCACGGTTAGATTTGATTGTTCACAACGTTGGATAAACGCTTGGAGTAAATCTTGATTTGCAGTTAATTCGACAATAATGACACCGCATGTGATGGTATCAAAACTATCGATATTCGCGAGCAATATATTGATGTCGAGGTGCAAATCACGGCTTGTTTGACTGATAAACGGCACCGTTGCTCCTTCACCTTCAAAAAATAAGCGGAGCAGGGGTTTTAGGGTGGGTTTGCTCGATAATCGTTGGCTGATGCAAAGCGGTAGTTGAGGACTCAATTGCGTATAAAGCATACTGCGCGCAAGGCTATCTTTATTTGTAAAAACACTGGTCAGGGTAGTGGTTTCAATAATTTCCCCTCCCTCCATAACGGCCAGACGATGACAGATGCGTTTAATCACATCCATTTCGTGAGTGATTAATACAATCGTGATGCCATAGAGGGTATTGATTTTTTTCAATAGAGCCAGAATGGCTTCCGTTGTTTCTGGATCAAGGGAGGATGTTGCCTCATCACACAGTAAGATTTTTGGAGAACAACTGAGCCCGCGAGCTATCGCAACGCGTTGTTTTTGCCCGCCACTCAATTGTGCAGGATACGCGTGCTTTTTATCCGACAATTCAACCAGCGGTAAAAGTTCATTGATTTTGTCTTCAATGGTTTGTTCGTCGATGCCTTGAATCCGCATGGGAAGCGCAATATTGTCGTATACTGTTTTTGAATTCAATAAATTAAACTGCTGAAAAATCATCGCCATTTTATGGCGGGCCATTCGCAACGCAGCAGGCGCCAGCTGCGAGATATTTTCACCATCAACCACAACATGACCTTGATCCGGGC
>CANJFK010000093.1 GCA_947473535.1 Legionellaceae bacterium
CAGACAGAACGTAATCAGCAATATCACTCATCACGGCGTCATAATCTGGCTTTAAATTATCTTCAACATAGGCACTCATCGTTTATGTTCTCGCATCAATTGCAATATAAGGTCGTTTATCTGGTCCAACATACTCGGACATTGGCCGAATCAGACGATTATCCGCGCGTTGCTCAATCACGTGCGCCGCCCAACCCGTAATACGTGAGATGACAAAAATGGGCGTAAAAAGTGACGTTGGAATACCACAGTAATGATAAGCTGATGCACTATAAAAATCGAGATTGGGAAATATATTTTTCTCGCGTCGCATGACGGCTTCAATGCGTTCGGAGATTGTATAGAACGAGAGATCCCCCTTTGCTTGTGCTAATTTTGCCGACCATTCTTTGATTATATCCGATCGAGGATCACAATCTTTGTAAACGCGATGCCCAAAACCCATGACTTTAGCTTTATTTTCTAGCATAACCATTAATTGTTGTTCGGCCTCTTGAGGCGTTTTAAACCGCTCAATTAATTCCATTGCCGCTTCATTCGCACCGCCATGTAACGGGCCACGTAACGTTCCAATCGCACTTGTTATCGTAGAATAAAAATCAGCTAAGGTTGCTGCCGTTACTCGCGCCGCAAACGTGGATGCATTAAATTCGTGTTCTGCATATAAAATTAACGACACGTTCATCAGATCCCGATGCAATTTCAGCGGTTCATGTCCATGTAAAAGAGCGAGAAAATGCCCCCCGACTGTATGTTCTGCACTGTCTCCACTAATCTCTTTCCCTTGGTGATGGTAGGCATACCAATAACACAATATTCCCGGAAATAACGCTAAAAGGCGGTCCGCAATATCATGTTGTTGATCAAAATTAACTTCAGGCTCTAACGTGCCTAACATTGAACAAGCAGTACGCAACACGTCCATGGGGTGTGTATCTTTCGGAATCAGTTTTAAAACTTTTTTTAGCGTATTGGGTATTTTACGTAAGTGCATCAATTTATTAACATAAGTTGCCAATTCCGCACTTGTTGGTAGTTGCCCATAAATTAATAAATGAGCCACTTCTTCGAAGGATGCATGCGCTGCCAAATCCTCAATAGAGTAACCGCGATAATTAAGCCCTTTTCCTGCTTGCCCAACGGTAGCTATGGCTGATTGTCCAGCAACGATGCCGGCTAATCCTGCGTATTTATTGACCATCCTGAGTCTCCATTAATTGATCGAGTTTTTTTTCATACTCACGATACCTTAAGACATGATACAAGTCATCACGTGTTTGCATACCATCCAACATTTTTTGTTGTGTTCCTTGTAGGATAATCGACTGATACACAGTTAAGGCGGCAAAAGACATCGCTCGAAACGCGCTGAGGGGATATAAAATTAATTTAATCCCGACTAGTTTTAATTCATCCCGCGTAAACAGCGGCGTGTTTCCAAATTCAGTAATATTAGCAAGCACAGGTACGTTCAGATGTTGAGTAAACGCACGATATTCATCCAACGTGGTCAATGCTTCTGGAAAAATCATATCCGCCCCCAACTCCACACACAATGCGGCTCGATCCAGCGCTGCATTCATCCCTTCCATAGCAAAGGCATCGGTGCGTGCCATAATAACAAAATCGGCATCGGTTCGTGCATCAACTGCTATTTTAATCCGATCGCCCATCTCCTGAATTGACACGATCGATTTGTTGGGACGATGCCCACACCGTTTCGCCGCAACCTGATCTTCGATATGAATCGCCGCAACGCCGGCGCGCTCCATCAATCTCACCGTGCGCGCAATATTAAACGCATGCCCCCAGCCCGTATCAACATCAACTAATAGAGGTAATGAACAAGCTTGCGTTATTCGCCGAACGTCCTCTAATACCTCAGCAAGACCGGTCATACCTAGATCGGGTATACCGTAAGAGGCATTAGCAACGCCCGCACCTGAAAGGTAGATAGCCTGTCCACCGGCCTCTTCAGCTAACATTGCCGAGTAGGCGTTAATTGCGCCAAGAATTTGTAATGGCGGTTGCTCATTAACCAATGATTTAAATCGTTTTCCCATTGAATTTGACATCAATTGTCAGTCCTTGATGTGACGAACTAGTTATCCTAGCATGTGCGAGAAAATGCATCCACTGGTGGGGGTTTTTATTCCGGGCAGGATGGTGTGAAATTTGAATAACCTATGTTGGGTTGGAGTAACTTCTCAATAACCCCGGGAAACGTCATCTCGAACGCAGTGAGAGATCTCCTGAAAGTGGCACTGTGCCTGATTCGGAGATCGCTCACTGCGTTCGAGATGACGTTTTGTCCTGAGGTTATTGAGAAGTTACGGGTTGGAGTCGATGCTATTCGAACCGGTTAGTGACTCAGTAACAGTCGAAACATCGTCCTTCGACTGCTCGATCCATTCAGTATGTTTTCTTTTCAGCACCTTAAATGACTCAGCAGCTTTCTCTTCAAGAATCACACCGTCAGGATTCAATTCTTTACCCTGATTAGACCGGTTGCTCGCTAGTGCTTTTCGTACCGCCAAACAATTTACACTACTGTCATTAGAAAATACATGAAGCCTTTCCTCAACCGGCACATTCGTCAGTGCGGTTTCTATCGCTTCAGCTTTAAGTCGCATCCGCTCTTTGTAAAAAGTAAATCTATTTTGTGAACCAGCATACAATCGATCCATCTCATGCTTTGCGGCTTGCAGTTCATATGATTCGCAACTTTCCAGCGAGTCCGTTAACTCTTTTTCTATTCGAACTAAATCAACGTAATCTGCGGGATTATTAATTCGGTCTTTATACTTGGCTATAAAATGTTCCATCCCTGTATCATTATTACCAATGGCTTGTTTGCTAATTTCATCTAATAACGATAGGCAGTTAGAAAAGCTTGTTAATTTTTGTTTTAGGTCGTTATCAGTATCTGAGTCACGAACGGGAACACTCCCTAACGGTCGCGGCTCGGTTAGTCCTGCCAAGCGTTTATATTCATCAATTGTTGTAGCTAACATGACCTGCTGACCATCTATCGTTTGGCCTTTAATTTTTTCAATTAAGGAGGACAAAATAGATTGGTCAATTAATGTGTTTAATTCATTTTTCAGCGCTGGAAGGTCATCTTCTGCACACGCTAGAATATCGAGTTGATAACGCTTAATTTCATCTGCTGTTAAAAAGGGTAGCATGTTCTCTTCACACTCGTTCACTTCATCCAATAGAGCAAAACAGTTACAAATAGATTCTTGGTGTTCATCAGATAAAGATAAGCGATCGAGACGCTTCATTTGAGCCACGATCAAATTAAACGTGATTTTGAGTGGCGTATCATTTTTGCCTATACGATCCTCTGGATTCTGCGTCTTTAACATGGCTTTAAGTGCAGAAGATAACCGGGCATATTCCGGTGTTGTGAATAAACCCCAAGAGGGCTGGTAAAGTGTCCGCTCTAGAGCAAACGTGTCAATCCCAATTTCGCCTAGTCTCTGCATTCTTTCTTGAATAATAACTCTTTCACTAACAATATTGCACTTTAAAACGTTTATATTTTTTCTATTCATATCCGTTGTTGGCATGGATTCAAGTGTTCCACGGTATCTCGCAACCCATTTTTCGTCATGCTTTAATAGCGATTTAATTTCAGAAAACCTCTCTGGCGATACAACCTCTGCTACATCTTCTTCAGCAGGAAATAGCGCTGAAAGTTGTTCAAATGCTTGCGGAGTGAACGTTGAAGTAGAAAGTTTTGTGCTACGATAGTATATGTCGATATAATGTACATCCCCTGCCAATAAAGCATATGCAGGTACCTGTGGAATTAATGTCTTCAGATCGCCAAAGTTTGCCGACAGTCTAATTAGACTGCGCTCCGACTTGTCAAAGACTTTCTCTGTAAAGCCAAAATCAATCAATCGAACCCGGCCATTCTTTGCTATAACAAAATTTTCTAATTTCAGATCGTAATGGATGTAGTCATCCGCATGTAATTTATGTACTGCCCAAGCCATCTTTCTTGCAAGCGTCATTTTTTCATCAAACGATCGCGTACCTTGAACCACGTGTTCATATACACTCTCACCTAAATAGCTAAGCGTGCTGTAATATTTATGTCCATCATCAACTTTTTTGTCTTTGTTGGCGCTGTACCAATTGGCGAACCGAGTGTACATTGATTCAGATTTATCCAAAACTCGATCTACTTTATTTCCATGCAGTAAACCAATCGTCTTAAGAATGTCGGCTTCATTTTTTTGACTCTGTACGTTTGTCCGTTCAATTTTCAATGCGTATCGCCCACCCGCGGCATCCATCGCATACTTCACTCGACCAGATGCCCCACGACCCAACATACTTCTAGGACCATGAGCAATCGCCAAGATTGTGCCATCGTCTCTTTTCAGATACGAATGATGTGGAGGATTATCCGGGTATAATTTAGCCCATTGTTTTCTGGATATTTTAACGGCAGCAGGAAATTTTTTAAAATAAGCTTGGGCTAATCTAAATTCACGCCGACGCGCTGCGCCGTCAGCATATGCAAAGCCTAATGTGTAGTTGGGTGAAGGTTTGCTTCGCCAAAACATAGCCATGAGCCACCTTGTGTGATTATGTATTACACACTTAGTATAGGCATTGGTTATTTATAATACAAAGATAAGCCCTTTACGAACGAAGATACTAGTTGGGTTGTTAGTGCAACGATTAAATAACCAAATAACCTTTGGAATACCACTTACAATAACCTGAAATAAGCACACGATCATTCACCACGTCACAAAACACGTCACCTTTACGAAAAGAACCTTGGGTCGCATGCAACGTAGTTTTATTCAGCCGATCAGACCAAAACGGCGCAAGTATACAATGAGCTGAACCCGTGACCGGATCTTCTGAAATATTGTGCTTTGGATAAAAACAACGTGAATAAAAATCAGCGTCATGACCTTTTGCAGTTAAGATCAAACCACGTCGAGGTAATTTAACGAGCATTTTCAAATCGACTTGTGCGTTTAAAACCTGGGTTTCATCTTCAAGTAAAACAAGATAATCCAAATCACTTTCATAGCGCTCAACCATTGGTTTATTCACGATGCCGGTTAATAATGCGGGGAACTCCATGGGGTAAAGGCTGACACGAGGAAAATCCATGGTTAATCGAGAGCCCTTTTTTCGGACGACGAGTGGGCCACTCAAGCTTGAGAACTGCACCTCATCGGAAGGGCATTTATTGAGTTCAAACAATAAAAAACTAGCTGCTAACGTGGCGTGTCCGCATAAATTTATTTCACCTTTCGGTGTAAACCAGCGGAGCTGAAATTCATTTTTGTCTTCAAGAACAAACGCTGTTTCTGATAAATTGTTCTCCAGCGCGATGGCTTGCAGAAGCTCATCATTTAACCATTCTTTGAGTAAGCAAATTGCCGCAGGGTTGCCATGAAACACTTTGTCAGTAAAGGCATCTATTTGAAAAATTTCAATCCTTTGCACAGGATACTCCGACCACGATGAACTGTTGCGCGAAGATTACCTACAGCGTCCGTAAATATCAAGAGCAAGTCTTGTCCAATGCAAGATGAGTCTCAAATGATAGTCTGATTCCAATACAAATGAGTCTGAAATAATCGTTAAAAAAGGAATATAGAGGCAAAGTTGTTCATGATAGAGAGATGAACATACGAA
>CANJFK010000094.1 GCA_947473535.1 Legionellaceae bacterium
CTGGACTATTGAAATTAAAAACAGGGCGTTATTAAAATCCAGACATATCGACCCCGGATTATTTATGACTGTTTTAGCGTTCCAAGGCGATCGAGAGTATTGGGAGGAACAAAACGATGACTCGCAACGCCAAAGTGCCTCGCTTCATGCACACAAGATGGAGCAACAGCGTGTGGATAAGGATTTTAATCAGCAGATACAAGCCAAAATTGCTAAACTTACAGATGAGCAAAATTTGAATGCTGTTGAGCTTTTGGATCCGGATAGCCTCGAAATTTTGGCAAAAAAATTAGAGCGTGATTATCAAAGCCAGCTTAATGATCCTTCAGCATTTCGCGACCCGAAGGAAAAAATCAATGATTTCATTAATTTTTGCTTTGATTCCGTTCAGTCGAATCAAATCGATCCATCAGAGAAAAAAGCGATTTTATACCTAATACAACAAAGAATCGGCGTAAATTCCACAGAGACTGAGCAGGAATAATACGTCCCTTAAGGTAGTGCCATTGATCTGTGCAAGGTATACCCATTCCACCTGAAGGTACAGGTTTTAGCACCTGAAAAGATATATACTCGATACGCATGAGTTTTCGGATTTTAAGCTATTGCTTTTTCCATCTGTTGCTTCCAAAAAGATTTGCAATAGGGCTGGCTATTACGCATCTTTTTGGAAGCAACAGACAAAAAAATCAACTTACCTAAAAAACCGAAAACTCATGTGTTTCGAGTATATTAATCCGCTTTGTCGAAGTAACCAAGCTATTTCTAACCCCCTTGCTAAATCATGGTACAATAAAAAAATATCCATATTTGAAGTTATCATGTCCTCTCATTATGACACACTTAAAGTCACTCTTCTTATGCAAGCCCTTCTTACTCGTCCGGAGCGTTTTAATCATAAGCAACCACCCTGCAAGTGCTGCATGTCTGGATTGTGCCTAAAGGTAACTGAGTAATTAAAATATTATTAGCTAAAAAAGTATCTACTTGAAAAAGCAGTCTTTTCAAAGATGGACGGTAAGACCCAAGGATGTGCGGATGATAAATTAAATGAAAAAAATTATATTGGTTTTTATCTCTATGGTAACGATGTTAATCACGCTTACATGTTTGTTTTTTATTCCAAAGATGAGTTTAAAACATCATGAAAAGAATACTGTTTTATTGCTCTTGCCAGATTTAAATTCAGATCCCATATTGATACAAATATGGAAAGATGCTGCGCAAAAGGAAGGGATCCAGTTAGAGGTGATGACAGACAATGAATTTCGTTTACCAATAAATCAACAGCATCTTTATTATAAAGGCATTATTTTATCCGATTCAATTCACGCGAGAATGTCCCGATCACTTGCAGATAACCTCAAGTCATATGTAAATACTGGCGGCCATGTGATGTTGGTATATGATGCAGGTACACAAAACCTTCAGGGACAACCGTATCAAAAAGGATCATTGTTTTCCAGTATATTACATGTTGATTACGGTACACTAGTAATGTCAGGCGAGCAAACGAACATCATGACGAGCACGGTCGGACAAAGTGACGTGGTTTTAAAGCAGCTTGGCGTATTGCCAGAAAACTTTACTTTGACTGCTCCCGACACGCATCTTTACATTGGTAGTCATGAATTATTTTATGCCCTGTCGTCTTCTGAATATGGGCCGTTGATGTATCAACACTTCCTCACCAAACCAATCAATACAAACATACCATTAATTCTAACTACCCCAGATCATCAGTTTATTGCTGGTATTAAATCATTCGGTAAAGGAGACATATTATTTGTAAACCTTCCATTGACGTTTTTATCTCTCGGTAAAGATACGATGCTGATGCATATATTTTTACGACATTTTGCTACTCATATTTTAAAGTTATCAATACCTGGTCCGATTCATAAAAAGAGTCCTCTACTGGTGAGTGTTTCTTTACCCAAAAACAAACCATCGGTTAGAGCAATTGAAAACAAAAAGCCCCTTGTCAAACAGGCAAAGACAAAGACAAAGACAACGCCTTTTATCTTGACCAAATCTCATCGGCAGCACAACTTAAAGCATGCGACTATGCCGCCCATGCCTATAATGGGTTATGTTGAAGGCGGCGCTTTATATGGATATTTGACATCTGGTTATGGCACTTGGTCTAATCAATACCTACGCACTTTTGCCCAGATAAGCCCTAAAAACAGTGTCGGCTTACTCGTTACTAATAATTATGAATATAGAGAGCATGGGGATTATATTGCGCTTGAGCAGGTACATGTATTTAATGAAAATTGGTATACAAATTTCAACATCGGAACCAGTAATAGCTCAATTTATCTTCCTAAATATAATATTGGCGGGAAAGTATTTAGAAAACTGATGCCGAACCGAGCGTTGGTCGCTTATTTAGGTGTTCGTGCATACCGATGGCGACCCACTTACTCAACCCAGGATATTAATCCAGGATTGATTTATTATTTTAAGAAGCCTTGGATAGTAGAAATGGGTACTTATATTAATCGCAGTAATCCAGGTAATATTTACTCCGCATCAGTTTATACAGTGGTCACGCAAGGCAGTAATAAACATCATTATCTGACGCTACGCTTGGGTATTGGAAAAGAGGCTTATTTGCCCTTGGGTACTGGCGTCCCGGCTGCAGTAGGTTATTTTAGTACCGTAGTTACTGGCACATGGCGTCAATGGTGGGGATGTAATTGGGGAACCAATATTGCTGTTGAAAATTATTACAATCCATTTTATAAACGATACGCGGCGACTGTTGGCCTATTCAAGGATTTTTCAATATGAGTAATAAAAAAAGCATGGTGATTACTTTCCCTTTTCGTTCATTTCATAATCAAAATTTCAATATCAAAGTATGTTTATTTTTTTTCCTGCCAATTCTGTTTAATTGGGCCATTATCGCGAGCCTCAACCATATCATGCAATTCTGGGGTTATATTATACAGTATGGGCTAACTACATTAACTACAAAAGGAAGCGTAGCTTATATCCAATACTCTATTTTTCATGTCAATTTTTTTGTGCCATCGATGGTACTTTCCGCTGAAATACCAAGCACACAAATTAGTTGGAACACTCTGTTTTTGACAATAGTATTCTTCTTGCTCTCTTTTTTAATGAAAGAATCATACACGCCAGTTAAATATTATGTTAGAGCATTTATTATTATCATGTGGTGCACGTTGGTTTATTTTTACTTCGAACCCAGCTCGTTTCCATATGATATTGCTCTATATACAAAAAGTGGTTTCTTACAAATTTTAGCGTTATTACTCGCAACGCCGTGGATTTATTGTTTAACTTATTATGTGTATGGATATCGACTCATTTCAAAAATCGCACTGACCGCATTAGTTCTGAATTATCTTATTATATTGGCACCTTTCCAATATTTGCTAAATGCTATTTTAATTCATCAACTCTCGCTCATCCTGATGCCAGCGCTATTTTTTTTCGCGGGACTTTTAATGAACATTCTATCTATAGTTGCTTTTTACGCTTATGGGATCAGCATGGCACATCGTTACCCAAAATATACTCAGGAACGTGCAACTCATGCACGTTCCTGAATAAGATTTCTTCATCAGGAGTGATATTGGATATGCAGCAATTACCCTGTTTGGTATTACTTGCTTTTGTCACAGCCATACTATACGTGCTTCCTTTTATACCAGCATTGATTGAATGGATGACCAAAGCTGACTCAAACCCAGCTCATGTTAATTTTCAGGACAGAACAATTGTTGATTATTGTATTCGAATGTTTAACGATGACATAGATGATCAGTTTGGATCGTTACTAGATGACTATCAGCAGTTAACTATAGATCAGCATGGTGTGCATGTGGATGGTTCTGAATATTATATTACTGGAAAAACAGGGCCTTTAGTGCTGTCTGATAAAGAGACTATCAGTAAGAAAACAAATAAGATTGTTTTAATCTGTCAACAGGCTATTTTACCCGATAACATGACGTTTGAAAATAAAGTTTATGCTAGAAAAGGCCTTATAACAGGCGTAAACAGCACATTCAATGAAGTCGTTTCAGCGGGTAGTATGCTAGTAAAATCAGGTGTAGTGATCAATAAACTGATGTTTAGTGGGGCATCAACAACGTTTGATGAGGGTTGTACTCTTAATGGATACACCAGGGCTCAAAATAAACTTCATTTTTTAGGAAGGGCTAAATTTAACTATTTATATGCGCCGATCATTGAGTTTGGACACATTAAGTTTGATGCACCGATAAAAGCAATAGATATTTTTTTAGAAGACATACCGCGGATAATAACTCAAAAAGACTTAGTCATACCCATGGGAACACAACAGAAAAACCATATTGTAGCCAAGGCATCGTTGGTGATTAAACCTGGTTGCAAGATCACGGGAAATATCAAAAGTTATCATGATGTTATCATTGAAAATGACAACGCCATTATTGGCGCAATCTTTTCTGAAAAAGACATCAGTATTTCTAGTGGCTGTTATATTCAGGGACCTATCGTTGCAAAAGGGACGCTTAGAATTGGAGATAATTGTATCATTGGAGCTAAAGATGACATGACCAGCCTAGTTGCTCAAACCATAATTATTTCTGGTAACTGTCGTGTATTTGGTCTTATCCTTGCCAAATTGAATGGAGTTAGCCAAAATGAATGAGTTATTTATTCTAGTGCCACTATTTATTATTCTTTTTATTTTAGGCCTCTATGTCATTCGTCATTTTAGATTTGCTATAAACCGATTATTTGGCACACAGCATAATTTATACGCTGAAATTATTGAAGCTAATTGGCCAAGTGTTACCATTCTTATTGCCGCACACAATGAAGAAGCCGTGATTGCTGATATTTTGCTCGGGATCTTACAGGTTGATTATCCGTTGGATAAACTTCAAGTCATCATTGTTAATGATCGTTCAACTGATGACACTGGCAATATTGTGGATGCTTTTATTCATAATCACCCTGGCCGGTTCACGCATTTTTTTCGAAAAGAAGGATCGCCTGGAAAAAGTGCTGCGTTGGTGGATGCCATGCCATTAATTCAGGGTTCAATTTCATTGTTTTTTGATGCGGATTATGTTCCAGGTAAGTTTTTAATCAAAGAATTGGTGAGTCCTTTTTTCGATCCGGAAGTGGGTTCTGTGATGGGGCGAGTGATACCAGGAAATACATCCAAGAATTTATTAACGCGCTTGATTGATCTTGAACGAACCGGAGGGTATCAAGTGAACCAGCAAGCTCGAGAGAATTTACGTACTATTCCTCAGTATGGCGGTACGTCTGGTGGCCTTAGAACTCAAGCACTAAAGGAAGTGGGTGGTTGGAATGCAAAATACTTAGCGGAAGACACGGAAATAACGTTTCGTCTATTATGTCAGCAATGGCTTGTCGTCTATCAAAATAATGCTGAATGCATTGAACTTGTTCCTGAAACTTGGCCCGTTCGTATTCGTCAGATTAAACGCTGGGCAAAGGGCCACAATCAAGTCCTGTTTAAATTGGGTATTCTTGCCTATCGTGATCACTCATTCTTGTTCTACCGTGATCAGTGATTCTCGTTTGATCGTGATCACCTATTATCGCCTGATCGTGATCACTTTTCCCTAAAAAACAGGAATAGGTGATCACGGTGCCA
>CANJFK010000095.1 GCA_947473535.1 Legionellaceae bacterium
TCAGCACGCCAGGATCGGTTCCATACCAATAAATGATCATCGCTGGCACCGGCAAAATCAAAGCTGGTTCGATTAAGCTTCTCTTGATAGTAGAATTGGTCGTGTTGGATATCTGTTATTGTAAAATATGACGCATAAATTGCCTCTGATACCCATCGAGAAGGGGGGCGTTGAGGTGGCGCGCTGATACGTAAAAACGTGAGTGAAAATCCATAAACTTGATCGCTTGAATCCACAAGATGGCCAAAAAAATTCCACCATTCAAAATTTGTTTCTGGATGCTTCCCGTGATCGTTGGGAAATGTTAGCCCTGCTTCGGTGGATGCAGCGAAAGCACTGCTGAGTATTGTAAGCATAAGAATTAATATGAATAAAAGCGTTATTAATTTGGTCTTAGCCACCGTTGCGCTAACCACAACCGGTAGTTTAATCATAGCGTAATCCTTCTGCATTAATTAACGCCCTTACTTTTAATGCGGGTATCAGTCCGTCGAGTATGACAATGATAACGAGCATGATCATAAATAAAAAAATCGATGAGTAAGATATCGTTAAAAATATTTCGGCGCCGAAAAGTGTTTTGTCCAAATAATTAAAAATGAGGGTCAGTATCAGAAGGGTGGGGAGAATCGCATTAAAAACAGCAGCGCTATAGATAATGAATGATTCCCACAGGCACATTTTGATTAGGGTGTAGTCATTTGACCCCAGGGACCAAAAAACAGAAAACTCATGCCGCCGACTTAAGATAAGTTGTTCTAATGTATTAAATAAGGTGAGTGCCGTTAATATCAGAATGACGGATACAATAATTTTACTCAATTGAAAGGTTTGGTCCAACATATTTTCGGCTATTTTTTTTATGCCCGCTTGGTATTGTATGAGTACACTGAGCGAGGGAAAACGCTCCATTAGATCGTGTATTACTTGTTCATGCTGTTTGGGATCGTGGAGATAAAGCATCGCATTTTGTACTCTTGATTCATCATATGATTGTGTAAATAAGGCCTTTTGCATCAATAATATATTTTGGTAAGGGGAATAATTGTACGAAATATTAGCTACTCTAACGTCTAAGAAGCCGTGATTTCCTGGGATATTAATGATATCACCAATAGTTAGATTAAATTGATTGGCAAAATGATCGGAAATGAACACATTGTTTATATTAGAGCGGACGGCCTTTAATTGCGTTTTGGTCATGGGTTGGGTAAATTGAACTTTAAAATCGCTTCCTATCGTACTAAACGTTGTTCCAATGACACGCACGGGCTTGTCATGGTAATAGATATCTTTATGTACGAGGGTGTTATTGGCTCGAATGTCAGGGTTGTGTTCAATAAAATGGACGAAATCGTCTGGAAGATAGTGGTCAATAAAATTATAAGCGGAGTTTTTTTCACCAATATAAATATCGGCAGACAAAACATGATTTACCCAATCAATGGCTGTTTGATGTGTGCTATCAATGACAATCATCGCGGATAGATACAACGATATAGCAATACTCATCGCACTAATGGCAACCGTATGTTTTCTCATGGTTGCATTGATATGTTCAATAGCAATGATGGCCTCAATCCAAAAGTTACTAGCAAATACGCGAATCAGAGCCAAAAAATTGACTAAAATGATGGGTAGAAAAAAAGCAGAGCTTAGTAATATACCGGATAACGATAAGTAGACGATCAACGGGTTAAATTTTAAAATGGGAGGTATCAAACTGATGAGTGAAATAAGTAAAATACCCGCGCCGATTAATGTTGTTTTGGTAATTTTAGTTTTAAATTGTTCTTCATACGTTTGATAAAAAACAGTTTGACGAAGGGGAATGCGGTAAATTTCCAAGCAGGGTAAAATACTGACTGACAATGTCATGATGAGCACAATGAAAAACACTTCGGTGATTACATGCATTGGCAGATAAACGTTAGTGACGCTCACGGGAAGAAATAGGGTTGAGAAGGTTGCTGCAATATGATGTATGCTGATTAACGTTATTAAATAACCGATTAAAATGCCAATTGCTGCACAGAACGCTGCAAGTAATACGCTGGCTAATAAACTGGATAAAAATAAAGTTTTTGGCTGTACGCCCAGCATGAGCATAATGCCGAAATCTCTTCTGCGCTCTAACATAAAATAGCTAATCGAATTGTAAACAATGATGGCCGTAACTAATAATGCCAAACAGATAATTAAATTTAAGTTGAATCGGAAGGTTGCGGTGATCTCTTCAGCATAATTTGAATTGTCATTTCCTCGACGTATTTTGAGCGGCTGAGGTAAGATGTTAGCAACCTTCTGCATTGCGGCAGCGGTGTCTTTGGTGTTAAAGGTTATATTTAATTGATCAATGTATTGGTACGTGTTGAATAGGTTTTGAAAATTTTTGATGTCAATAATAATCAAATAATCACCGTAATCGGCTGTTTTGTCGATGTCGCTAAAGGTGGATTGAATTTTGATGGGCCTGTATGTGCCATCAACTAACAAGGTTAACGATGAGTTTTGGGCTTCTTCAGCTAATTTTTTCGATGAAAACGCTTGAATTGGCTGATCAAGGAAAAACCCTAAATAGTTTGATATGTCATCTAATTTATAATCTTGTTTATCTATTGGTATAATTTGATCAATGGCTAAAAAATCAACGCCGATAATATGGGCATAGCCTAGGCTCCGGTTGCCTGAGAACGTTTGAACATACTGGGTGCTGATGGGTGTTAAGGTGTCAACATCAGGCATGTTTAACAGTTTAGGAATGATACTCTCTGATATTGAGCCGGTCTCGGATGTAATTCGAATGGTATCTTTATGACTAACAAACGTCGTTGTAGCATCAAAACTCATTAAAATATTTTCTGTTGTAAGTCGTGTTGATACATACAAACTAACGCCTAAAACAATACTTACGATGGTGAATAAAACGCGAAGCTTTTCTTGTTTTAAGTAAGAGCTAAAGAGTAGCTTAAAAAGATTGGCTGAAATCATAAGACAAGTCGACCATTTTTCATGGTGAGGGTTCTGTCGACATGCATTACGAGACGTACATCATGTGTAGCAATGAGCGCGGTTAAACCGCGTTGTTCTACTAGCGTTTGCAATAAGGAAAAAATACCAATGGCGGTTTCTGAGTCCAGATTTCCTGTCGGTTCATCCGCTAACAATAGTTTTGGTTTGTTAATTAAGGCGCGCGAAATGGCTGTTCGCTGAGCTTCTCCGCCGGAAACTTCGTGTGGGTAGTGTTTTAGTAGATGTTTTATCCCCACCTGCTCAGCAATTTTTTCTACGTCAATGTTCAATGCTTTACGTGGCGTTTTAGCAAGATAGCCAGGTACAGCAATATTTTCAAAAATAGTCAATGTAGGGAATAAGTTAAAAAATTGAAAAATAATGCCAATTTCGTGTAATCGATAGTTGGCTAACTGTGCGCGGTTGAGTTTTGAAATATTTTGACCATTGACACTAATCTCACCTGAGCTCGGCTTATCAAGCGCGGCGATTAAATTCAAAAGGGTGCTTTTCCCTGCACCACTTGGACCCACGAGAGCCACTAAATGCTCTAATCGTTCAATGTTTACGGTCACGTCGATCAATGCTTGATTGTTTTTGTACTGCTCATATTGCTTGCAAATATTTTTTATACGGATATGCATTAATGGACACCACCGCTGTCGGTTTATTATTGGTACTCGAAAATTCATGAGTGCAAGGTATATACGAATGGCACCTACTTAAGGAAAATACATTGTCATAGCCTGGGTGCAGGCACAGCCGTAACCCAGGATTCAATGCGTCGAACCTCCCGGATTACACGGCGTTCCATCCAGGCTACGTGGTGTTATTATTCAAAAATTCTTAAGTAAGCGCCATTCAGGTATAGTTAGCCATAATATAGAATGATTAGCTAGGGTCTTATTGACCATTGGTGTTATTTTATGGGTCATTATCCGTGAATATTTCATCTTGAACACCAGCAACCCCAGGAACAGATTGTACGACTGACAATATGTCATCCTTCTCTATAGAGGGATGTATTGTACCGGATAAATAAACTTGACTGTCTACCGTTTGAATCTGAATGGGCCAGAGTGGGACCGCTGCGCCCAAAAGATTTGATTTTAACAGCGCACTTTTGACTTTAACGGTGATAAAGAGGTCAGGTAACAATTTTGCATTTTCTGCTGTGGTTAACTTATCAACATTAACGTCTTTCACTCCGGGCGTTGTAGCTATCGTGAACACGACGTATTCATAATCACTATTCGTATATAATAGACCGGAAAGGTAAACCGTGCCGCCAATAACACGGACTTCAATCTGTCTTGCATCAGGTGGTAGCCATTCATGGATGCTTTTTTGAAGTTCTGCATCAGTAGGGATAGAATTGGTTAGATTACTGGTGGTAGGTGGCGTGGTTGTTTCATCTTGTGCATAGCCTGTTGTATTGAAAATCATACTGATTAAACTGCATAATATAATGACCTTAAATTTAGATGGCATAACGTTCGTTCCTTCTCTGAGTGTCCGCGCGAACTATAAAATCTGCAATATATGTATCCAATTGCTGTTGAGGTTGCCAAGCAAGTTCGGTTTGAGCACGGTTATCAAATTGAGGTGGCTTGAAGCGCTCACCAGGTTGTTCGGGAATGAATACATAATCACGTTGAAATAAGCGAGCGACTTCGATTACCGAATAATCTTTCGAATGACCTAATAAAAACTCATCATTTTTCGGATAATCAATTAATTGGAGCAAGCCTGCACAAATATCATCTACATGAGTAAATGATCGTCGTTGATTTCCTGGGGCGATGACTGTCAACGGCATGTTTTCTATATACTGTTGTTCGAAGATGCCAATTACTGTTGCAAATGGTCCGCTGTTAATTTGTCCGGGACCGTATACATTGCACAAATATCCAATACGATACTCGAGACCAAACCATTGAGAATAATTTTTAATGAGCTCAATATTTTTGGCTTTAAACCATGCATAAGGTGACATATTTTCATTGTTCTTATCGCCAAACTTACTCGAGGACCCAGTATAAATCAGCTTAATTTGATGTTGGCTACAGAATTGAATCACTTGAAACGTACCGGCACAATTAGAATGCCAAACATCTTTAATCATTGAAAAAGAGGGGCGAATGCGAGAAAACTCACCTAGATGAAATACAATATCCGGACGCGGATAATTCCGCATAATATCTACAATATCAACGGTGTCACCAAGAATGTATTCGGCTTTCAATGCGTCATCAAATTGATAATTTGGTATGTGTTGATCGATCACAATGATCTGACGATCTGGATAAATTTTGTTGAGCAAGCGAATTAAATGGCACCCGACAAATCCACCGCCTCCAGTGATTAGAATACACATGCCTTAACCTCTGTTTTAATGTAATTCCTATTGTGTATTATAGTCTATTATTACAATAGTATGACTTTGTATACCGTGCGCACATTAGTTTTCGGTTTATTAGAGCTCGTTAAGATAGGAGCAACACAACCTTGAACATTGGGATATTAGGATGTGGTTATGTTGGGCTTGTAACGGCGGCATGTCTTGGAGAATTTGGGCACCATATAGTGTGTGTGGATATTAATCCTCAACTTAGGCTCATCA
>CANJFK010000096.1 GCA_947473535.1 Legionellaceae bacterium
GAGATCTTATGTCTCGAGTCACGTGATGGTAGCCTTTTGGCATGATAATCTCCTTGGTTCGCACCTTGAGATTATCAACTTTCCGTGGCTCACTCTAGCTGTAGCTTAGTTTATAACCACTGTTGCACTTCGTGGTTGAAAGGGCGCTTATCAATATTACTGGAACAATAAGGAAGTAAAAAACAGACAATCCAAGACCAAATTTATACTTAGTTCTAAATGGCTGCTCAACATATTTCCAAGACAAGTATGAGAAAAAAAGAGAAACCAATAGAATGAGAAGACCTATGTACGGCTCGATCTCTAACCTGAGATAATTTACGTACGCAATAATGGGCCAGTGCCATAAATATAGCGAGTATGAAATTAAACCAATAAATGCAAGCCATCGAGACGATAAAAATTGATTAATCAGTATGTCGCCCGCTTTTCCTGAATAAATAAGCAACACGGCTCCAAGGCAAGGCAAAAGAGAGTAGGCGCTTGGAAAATCTGCTGGACTTAAATAATTGGCCGTATAAATAATCGACACTAATCCGATGATAGAAAGTAAATTCCCTACGATACGGGAAGGCAACTGCGACTTATTCCACGCAATAGCTAAGCCTGCGCCAGAGAGAAGCTCAAAAGCCCTAGTCATGGGTAAATAGAAAACCAAACCTTCATGTGCACGAAAATGGTAGTATAAGAAATAAGAAGTCCCAGCTAAGAATACCGTAACGAACAACAAGTACCCTTTGTTTAATGAATTGAATTTTTTCAATCCAATAAATAACAGAAATAACGTCAGCGGCCATACAAGATAAAATTGCTCCTCGATCCCCAATGACCAAGTATGTAACAATGGCAGCGCCGCCGCGTTGGTACTGAAATAACCAACATTGATAAATTTCCAGAAATACACATTTGAAACAGAGAGTGTTGCTGCGAGCATCGATTGAGCTACACTTAACAAATCTTCCGGTAATAAAATGAAATACCCGACGAAGGCAACAACAGCTAATACCACAGTGAATGCGGGTAAAATTCGTCTTATGCGCCGGAGATAAAAGGTTTGTAATGAAAATGTACCGGCCTCCAGCTCAGCAACAAGATGCGAACTAATCAAATACCCTGAGATTACAAAAAAAACATCAACCCCAACAAAACCAGCCGGAACGCTAGCGCCCCAAATATGATAAAAAATCACTAGTAACACTGCGATAGCGCGCAAGCCATCAATATCTCGCCGATAGCCTAATACAATAGGCCTAGCGGCCGACTCCTTCATCGACGTTAAATTCTGTGGAATGGTAATATAGTCGGTCATATGGGTACTCTACTCTGGGTCAACAGCAACTTAGGATCGCGCCCAAATTAACTTCCTATTCTTGCATCAAATCTGAACGTATCAATCCAATATTCAGCGTCGCGCAAGAATAGGAAGTTAATTCGGGCGCGATCCTTATCTACGCTTCATTTGTTTTTTATATAGCCAGACCAACATCGCGACAACTAAAAATGCCGGCACATACATTGATTTTTGGCGTGCGGCAAGTCCTAAGTTGGTATTAATTAATCCCAAAAAGGCCATACCAACAATAAAGAATGAGAAACATAGTTTCACTGGTTCAATTTTATTTTTTAGTATTTTAAAGATTTTCCTATCTTTCCAAAATGTATAAAGTAAGTACACTAAAACAGCGTTTTCAAACGAAGCAAACAGACCCGTCAGGTTATGTGCAAAAACAAACAACGGCATAGTCAAATTCATTGTAAAACTATAAGGTAACAGTAATACAACGATGATTGGATTAGTTGACAACATAGGAAAAGTAGTCCCAACATTAAGCAGCCCCTGTTGCCTAGTTGCTCTAGCTGCAATATCTGCTATTTCAATACTAGTCATTCCTCCTTGCGCAGTTCCAACCCAATGAGCCACAAAATAAAGGACTGGTAAACTACAAAGGATTAATATAACACGAAAACCTGACAATTTGGTTATGCCTTTAAACGTTGAAAGAAAATAAGCGCCCACAAAAATCATTAGTAAATAAGGGCGGATCAGGGTTAGGAATAGGATAGAAAACACTAAGTTAATAACCATCATGGCACTTTTTTCTTTCTGATAAAGCACTTGATTCAATGACAACAAAATTAAAGGAATCAGAAAAAAGCACAATGAATCTTTGCCTATACCTGCTGTAAAAAATAAATAAGAAGGCCAACACATCAGGACAAGAGCGGGGAACGTATATTTTTGATTGCTAATATTTAACCGCTGCGCCAATTGTATGTAAAGCAAGTACCATAATATACTACCGAGAAAGGCAAAGGCCGAAAAAAAATAAACCGTGCCAATATATGAATCCCCGGTGAAAAACTTCCGAACGTACCAAACTATGTTGAATACAAAACTGGTGTTAAAGCCATTAAATCTAGGTGTCGCATTTGGGAAAAATTGAACCAGCGAATCGGTTAGCATTAAAGAATACACAAACGTTCCGATATAATGCCCCACCCAGCAGATCAAAATAACGATCAACGTTTTTTGATATAGGGGCGAATAAAGACGATAGCACCATATACCAATGAACAACGCAAGCAGATAAAACAACATCCCCAACAATAAACCTTCTAACATCTTAATAAACCCTTATTGATAATTAACCTCTAGCCAAGCCTGGAACATCAACACATCCCATAATAAATATTGCCAATTGCAACGGCCACTTAAATGTTCTTTCCATTTTTTTTGAACCATGGCAGGGTCGAAAAAACCTTCCTGTTTAAGACGCTGTTGATCGAGCAATGCCTCAGCCCACTCTCGCAGTGGGCCTCGCAACCAATTATCGATTGGCACGCCAAACCCCATTTTTGGTCGCTCAATTAATTTTTTTGGTACATGCTTATATAGCACTTCACGCAATACCCATTTTCCAACACCTTTGCGTAACTTATAATTTAACGGAAGCGACCAGGCAAATTCGACGACACGGTGATCCAAAAAAGGAACCCGTGTCTCTAACGATACGCCCATAGCAGCACGATCCACTTTCACCAAAACATCATCTGGCAAATACGTAAGCATATCGAGTGCCATCATTTGTTCTATATCTGAATTTGTATTCGGTTGCGCTTCACCATTCATCAATAAGGTTAACGGCTCAGTGGCGCCTAGGACCAAACTGGCAGGATTCTGCCAATGAGAGACCACCCCACGATACAGCTCTTGTGCCGTTGAACTAGCCAAAACGCTAGCCCCTTTGTGAAGTTTGTCACCCATGCTCACCATGCCATATCGGCTGGGCAGTAGTTTCATTAATGGTCTCGCGATTTGACTCAACGTTGCTGGTGATACTGACGTAATGCAGCTGGCCATCGTACGTCTCAGCCCCAGGGGCAACTTTGACAAGTTATTCCATAAGCGATTGACCATAAGATAGCGATTATAACCACAAAAAAGCTCATCGCCGCCATCACCAGACAAAGAGACCGTGACTTGCTGCTTGGCTAACTGCGACACTAAAAATGTAGGGATTTGCGACGAATCAGCAAACGGTTCATCATAAAGTTCAGCCAACCGTGGAATAACATTAAATGCATCGTTGGAGCTTACATACAATTCGGTATGATCCGTTCCTAAGTGCTGGGCCACGGCTTTCGCATGCTGTGCTTCATTATATTGCTGCTCATTATAACCAATTGAAAATGAACGAACTGGCTGATTTGATCGAGATTGCATCAAAGCAACTATCGTTGATGAGTCCACTCCGCCGGAAAGAAATGCTCCAACCGGAACATCCGCCATCATCTGCAAACCAATGGCGTCATGAAGAATATCTTCAAGCGCTAAAACTGCGTCCTGTTCTGAGCCAATAAATCGTGTACGAAAACTTTCTTCTATAACTTGCTTACCAGACCAATAGCTCGTTATCGCAGGCTCCGGGTTATGGCGTGATACGGATAACAACGAGCCTGGCATTAATTTATGTATGCCCTGCCAAATACAATAAGGCGCTGGAATCGTATTGTGGCGCATAAACACGGCTAACGCATCACGATTAATATTCGCATGAAAGGCTGGATGTGACTTAAGTGCCTTTAATTCAGAGCCAAATAGAAAGTTATCTTGTTGCCAACCATAATAAAGAGGCTTTTCACCCAATCTATCCCGACCTAGGGTTAATACTTGCTCATGCTTATCCCAAACTGCAAAAGCAAACATCCCTACTGTACGCTCTGTGGTTGCTTGAATACCCCACGCATCAAACCCAGCAAGTAGTGTTTCGGTATCAGATTGTCCACGCCAGCTCGATGAAGCACCCAGTTCTTGACGAATTGCTTTATGATTATAAATTTCACCATTAAATGCGAGCACATATCGGCCAGAAAATGAGCTCATCGGTTGATGACCTAGCGGTGAAAGATCCACAATAGATAAACGCCGATGTCCCAAACCAATTTGCATAGTTTGGTCAAACCATACCCCTGAATCATCTGGTCCGCGATGAGTAATACGATCGGTCATTTTTTGTAAAATTGCTTCAGCCGCTTCGTGATCAAAATGACCACCTAAAAATCCAGTAAACCCACACATTAGCCTATTTCTCCGGTAAACAACTTTAATTTCTGACTCGGCATAAACTAATCGCGAATTGCAAAGCAGGATGTGTTGCGCGATGTCGGATTTTCCAACACGTAACGATAAAGATCCTCAAACCGCTCCATTGCCTTCTTCACAGTAAAGTTTGCTGCAATACGATCATGGGCTCGCTCGCCAAATTCAATTTGTTCATCAGGTGTTAAATTTAACAACGTTAAAACACCATTTGCTAACGCTGGCGAATTTTTACTCGGAACAATAACACCACAGTCACCTAATAGAAAAGCAGCATCACCCACATCGGTAGTAACACATAATTTACGCATGGCCATCGCTTCACCCAAAACATTAGGAAAACCCTCTGTAATCGATGACAAACAGAATACATTCATTGCCGCTAGGCATATTGACACATCATGTCGCTGACCCAAAAGAATAAACCGCTCGGAGAAACCAGTTGCGTCTATCCAAGACTTTAGTTCAACGTTTTTATTATCAATATTACGACCCACCATTAAAAAACGCGCAAACGGCATTTGGGCCGCAATGATACTCGCGGCCTGAACAAAATTATAGTGGTCTTTATCGCGATCAAAACGCCCAAGTATACCAACCACGTTATCTATCGATTGAATGGCACAAGATGTTCGTAAAGCCTGTACTTCTTCAGACGAGGCTGATAAAGCCTGAAGATCAAACCCATTTGAAATGACAACCATTTTTTTTTCAAAATAGCCCAGTTTCACATGAGATTTTCGCGAATGGTCTGCAACGCAAACAATCACTTTAGGTATCCATTTTGATAACTTAGCACACAACCTGCGGATATAAATTGTTCTTTTATTATATATTTCCGACGCGCGGATACCCCAAATTATATGTTTACAACCAGCCAATCGCCCAATGATTCCACCCAATAAATCAGCATGATACATCCAGGTTTGAATAATATCTGGTTTTAACGAACGAATTGTTTTATATAATCGCCAAGCTCCTAGGACTGAGCTATTTTGCGAACCAATTTCTATCGCATACACGTCAAC
>CANJFK010000097.1 GCA_947473535.1 Legionellaceae bacterium
ATCACTGCGATATCGTTGAAACTGGAAACGATAGTTATCGCCTTAAAACTAGAAATTAATTGAACAATTAGAAATCAAATAAAACGGCTGAGGGGGGTCACTTTTGCACGCTGAAAGGGGGTCAATTTTGGACGCTGATTGACACATATCCTTCGTCCCTCCAATGCGGCTGCTAAATTCAGTCACATCAGTTGGTTAGCCAATCAGTGGTTAATCGCCGGATCATCCGACGGCACACTTTCTGTATGGAATGTGAGCACGTTGCCCGATTCAAACCCGGTCTTCTCCACAAACATAAACCGCATTGATGGCTTAGCCTATTGTCCAATGACAACGATGTTGGCTACATCAGCTGAACGTATGCTCACCATATTTAGAGTACAGGAATCAAGCAATACGCTTCAATTAATACAAGTATCTCAAATTGCTTGTCCTGAAAAAACTACTAGCCATTTATCTTGGTCACCAGACGGCCAATTTTTAGCATCTGTTAATCATGAAGGTTCCGTTTTACTCTGGAATACATCAACATGGACTCCTTCACTATTGTCTGAAGAACCATCAAAAAGCAAACAAATATTATGGGCATCCGTTAATGGCAGACTATGGCTTGCTGTGGGTAGCGCTAATAAAATACTAATATGGGACATCGAAGCAATCGCTAAAGACAACGCACCAACTAAGCAAATTGACTGGGGTGGCGATGTATTAAGTTTAGATATGCCAAACCTAGTGATCGTACGAAAAAAAGGTATTTTCACTATCAACTTTGTCGATTTAATTAACATGAAAGAGCAAAATCCAGACTTCCCTCCTGTGACTATATTAAGCCACCATTTTTGGGCAAAAGGATCCACGCTACTAAGCTCTCAAGGTATTTCACCAAATAATGCTCGATTTATTGAAGAAAACGGCGGCGTGGTACCTGTAAAATTCAGAAGACCGGAAAACACTGGTTTTTTTCGTGGTTTCAATGGATTTCAATTATTTTCGAGTCAATCAACGAGGCTGCTACAAGGGGATGCAACCCAGCAGCCCTTGTCCGGCCTTCCGCCTCTCGTACAGAAGACTAAATTATTGAGCCATTCTTTGTTTTCATTTGGGTCACCGAAAGCCTCTAAACCGGTACCCGACTCCCTTGATAGTTTGGTCGATTCGACGACGAGTTTAGCTGACTCGACAAATGGTCTAACAGACTCGCCAACAAAACCAGATAGCCCTCAAAAACATGGTATGAGCATGGCGAAGGGCTCAATTTAAAGGGTGCGCTCGAAAATACATCCTCATTAACGTCAACACTTGATTAAAAACGATCATCCTTGGCTTGGCTTCAACGATGGGCTGAGCCTTCAAATCAGTGATACTAATTCCGCCTGATGATTGCAAGGTTGTCAAACGATCAGGTTCAATAATACCCATGTTGACATAACTACCTGCCAAAATAAAAGGTAAGCGCCCTTCTTTCTGCAGTAAATTCTGGCCAATACTATAATCAGACACCGGATTATGACAAGCAAATAATCGCTCAAGCAATGTGGGCACAATATCATAGCCACTCGTCAAATAGTCTATTTGACGAGGTGACTCACCAGGCCAATAAACAATTAATGGCACATGCACTTGGGTGGCAGTGTAATTACTAGCATGTCCCCAAAAATTTTGGTGATTGTCATTAAACTCTTGACCGTGATCTGACGTAAAAATAATAACGCTATTCGTTAAATAACCTTGCTGTGCAATAGTTTTGAGAACCTGGCCTACTTCATCATCAATGAATGTCACCGCATTCAAATAGCGGTTGTAATAAGGTAACGGATCCATTGCATTTGTCATGGCTATCCGGGAGCACTTTTGAAGCGTCGGTTGGTTTGGCGTTGGGAAGCTTTGATCACGGCAATATCCGTGTGGCGCATCATAAAAAAGATGCAAAAAAAACGGACTGATTTGCTTGGGCAACGTTAAAAATTGAATGGCTTGACGTGTTGTGTGCCTGTCCCAATTACCAATATCATTTCCAGGCGCACCCGCCACATTCAAGTGATTAAATCCTAAAAAAATTGTTTTATCCATCGGTGGCCTAAGCATTTCACTAGACCAAATAGCCTGTGTCGTATAACCATATTTCGCTAATAACGTTGTAAACACGGGTGATTTTTTTTGCTCTAGTGCTGCTGTCCAATAACTGCTGGGTATGGAATAAAACAAAGAAAAAAGTCCTGCCTGAGTTGAATTACCACCACTCAGATGTTGCATGAATTGCCAGCTTGTTTGACCGAACCGAGATATATTCGGCATATAACGCAATTGCATACTATCAAAACGCAGCGCATCCACCATAATTAAAATGATATTATAAGGTTTGTCCGGACGGCGGCATTGCATTGGATGACGTGGGTAAGATAAAGAATCATGAGAAAAAACGGCTTGGGCGTAATGTTGCTCACTGTAACGCTGTATGATGTCAGGCGCATTTTTATCGGGGATTGTGGCGCTTAACAATTGATTGTAAAGCGGCAAATTAGGCGATTGTTGGATGAATAGATTATTGTTTTGAGCCAGGGATAATAGGATCGTACAGTAACTAAATAACATACCTCCGAGCCAACAGGTCGCAATGGTTTTTCCTATTTTAAATCGTTCAGTCAGTATGATTTTATTCCAAACAAACCAGGCTAGTAAACACTCCACAATAATAACCACACCGATCAAACTTATCATCGTGAGTAATTCATATTGTGATAAATCGAATACATCACGCAATTGGTTATTAAATACCAACTCAAATAAGGCTATGCTCAAATGAAATTTAAACATTGAATAAATCAAGCTATCAATCAACAGAAGGATGACGCTCATACTTGAAGTGAATACACTGATGAACCAAATGAACCGTTTAATTGGAATCACTACGGCTAATAAACTTAAAAAAATAGCCGGAATGAACACGAGCAACATCATGTAACTCATGTAATTGATCAAGGTAAAAAACAACACAAAAGCTTTCCCAGACCAACTGGAATAATCTGCTATGTAATTTTGAAATAGCGATCCGGACAATAAAATAGACGATAAATAATTTAAACCCAGCAGCCAAAAAACGATTGTATTAGCTAGAAAATACCACCCAGTGAACCGGAGGATTAATTTGTTTTTAATTAAAAACTGAACCTTAAACGGCATTCCGGCACCTGAGGATTGATATACCTTGCCATCCCTGGTTTCAGGATGGCGTATGAAGGCTTACTTCCGTGTTCCACCAACCGTTAACTCATCGATCTTCAACGTGGGTTGCCCTACGCCAACGGGTATCGACTGCCCTTCTTTGCCACAAACACCGATCCCTGCATCCAGCGCCAAATCATCGCCCACCATGCTGATTTTTTTCATGACGTCTGGGCCATTCCCAATCAATGTTGCGCCCTTCACGGGTCTCGTTACTTTACCATTTTCGATAAGATAGGCTTCACTGGCCGAGAATACAAATTGGCCTGACGTGATATCCACTTGACCACCACCAAAGTTAACGGCATATAATCCGCGCTTCACTGAGCGAATAATGTCCTGAGGATTGTGTTGACCGGCCAACATGTAGGTATTCGTCATTCTAGGCATAGGTACGTGTGCATAGGATTCGCGCCGGCAATTACCCGTTGGCTGCATACCCATCAATTTAGCATTTAATTTATCTTGCATGTAATTGACCAATACACCATCTTCAATCAAGGTAGTACACTGCGTTGGCGTGCCTTCGTCATCAATTGTTAACGACCCGCGCCTATCGATTAACGTACCGTTATCAACCACAGTCACGCCTTTGGCGGCAACTTGTTGTCCAAGACAGCCTGCAAAGGCGGACAACCCTTTACGATTAAAGTCCCCTTCTAGCCCGTGACCTACAGCCTCGTGGAGTAAAACGCCCGGCCAACCTGGGCCTAAAACGACGGGCATCAACCCCGCCGGTGCGTCTTCCGCATCAAGATTAACCAATGCTTCGCGCACGGCTTCACGTGCATAACCTAATGCTCTGTCTTGGTCTAAAAAAAAGGAATAACCAACACGCGCACCGCCTCCCGAGCGTCCAGATTCTCGCCGACCTTTGTCTTCAACGATGACACTCACATTCACACTCACTAACGGTCTAACATCGGCGATCATCTGGCCATGCATATCCGCTATCATCACCACTTCATAGGTACCGCTTAATGATGCATTCACTTGAATTACGCGAGGATCGAGCCGACGAGCCTCTTTATCAATCGACTCAAGCAATGCAATTTTTTCTAATTTAGTAAGACCTTCAATCGGATTTATATCCGGGTAACGTGCAATCGGCGTGCTCGCAATTTTAATGGATTGGACGGCGGCAGCACTATGGAACGCGATGGATCGCGCCGCGTCGGCCGCACGCTCCATAGCAGGCAACAAAATATCATCACAATAAGCATAACCGGTTTTATCACCGCTCACTGCACGAATACCAACACCGCGATCAATGGAGTAACTGCCGCTTTTCACTTCAGAATCTTCCAAATACCACGATTCTGAACTACAACTTTGAAAATACAGATCAGCCGCATCGACATGACGAGTCATCATGGAACGAATCAATTTTTCGATTCTAGACTCATCTAACGAAGCTGGTTTTAATAGTAAATCTTTGGCTATATTTAACGCTGTTTTCATAATAGTTATGCCATGTTTAAAATATGATGCTCATTGCACGGAAACTGCCGACGTAACTGCTGCAAACGCTGCAAATCAATATCAGCAACAACTATTCCAGCCCCTAGTATACGCTCGTCTAAAACCTTACCCCACGGTTCAATAATCATGCTATGGCCGTAGGTGTGCCGCCCATTTTCATGATGCCCGCCTTGATTAGGCGCTACAACGTAACACAAATTCTCAATGGCGCGCGCTCTTAATAATATCTCCCAATGCGCACTACCAGTAACTGCGGTAAATGCCGATGGAACCACGAAAATATCAGCACCTTTTAACGCTAATTGTCGATACAGTTCAGGAAACCGTAAATCATAGCAGACACTTAACCCCACGCGCCCAACTGGCGTATCGACGACGATGATGCGGTCACCACGTTCAACAGTTAACGACTCCTGATGCGCTTCATGCTCTGAAACCCGCACATCAAATAAATGGATTTTATCATAGCGC
Organism: Legionellaceae bacterium; assembly: GCA_947473535.1. Taxonomy (GTDB): domain Bacteria; phylum Pseudomonadota; class Gammaproteobacteria; order Legionellales; family Legionellaceae; genus CANJFK01. The sequence goes on from CANJFK010000097.1 coordinate 5,176, forward strand.
GCAACACAAACGCCTTGATCATCAAAAACCAGGCTGCTTGCTTTTACCCGTTTATTGATGCCGCGTAATGGCATTGTGCCAGCAATTACCCATAAACCATAGTGTTTAGCAAGCTGACTCACGACTTGTTGAATTTTACCGCGACCATAATCTTCAGCAACCGCCAATTTATCGGTTTCATTCATTCCCATCAATGCAAAATTTTCTGGCAATACAATTAACTTTACATCCCGTTCCCGAGCCTGAACAAAAAAAATAGCGAGTGCGTCCAAGTTCGCCTGAACATGCGCTTTAGATATCATTTGCACTACTGCGACGAGAGCCATGCTCCAACCCCACATTAAATAAAAATATCTTACACTTTTTGTCCGATGTATTAAATCACAATTAAAATAAAATATTAGGCAAATAAATTGTCTTTAAGTTCAATTTATGTACTATACTAATTAAAA
>CANJFK010000098.1 GCA_947473535.1 Legionellaceae bacterium
ATGCGCAAGCGGAGAATTATTTCCTCAACGCAGTGAAAGACATTCAGTATGAACACACGGCAGGTGCTTTTGAAAATGCAGGCTTATGTGCTGTAGCTATTCCGGATTATGCAAAAGCGACAAAATACTTTATTAGAGCACTTGAACAAGATCCTTTACGGAAGCAATCTTTATATGAGTTGGTGAATATAGACATAAAACTTGGTCGTACTCATCTGGCATTGGGTAGGTTAAAAAAATATCATGCCATTTCATTTCAGGATCCAAGGCTGTTAGCATTGGCGGCCGATCCAAAGACACCACCGGAGTAACAAATGAATACAATAGTAACGATGGAAGAAAATGAACAAAATCTGGATGAGAAGCCTGGTGCAAAACTAGCCTCTGAACGGATCAAAAAAGGTTATAGTGCAGAGTATGTTGCTGGAAAATTACATCTACGCGTGCGCATTATTGAATTATTGGAAGCCGGTGAATATCAACATATGCCAGAACCTGTTTTTATTAAAGGTTATATTCGTGCTTATGCGAAACTGCTGGACCTGCCACCGCAACCATTACTTGATACCTTTAATCGTTTATATTCTACTGAGCGCAAATTTGAAAAAGCATTGTGGCAAAGTCGGCGAGAAACCAATAAAGCGGAACACGCCGTTCGTTGGCTAACCGGTGTTTTTGCGTTAGTTGTATTGGTCGCGGTTGCCATGTGGTGGCAGACAAATAAAGACAATGAGAAGATGTTTCCTGCCAATGTAAGCCGTGCTGAGCCTTTACATAATCAAGTTGAGACTGAAATCAGATTAACCGACCTTTCCAAGATGCGATCCCTGCTTTCTTCAACAAGTCAAAGCTCAAGCCTGGAGAACCAGGGTGGCTGAGCGTATTCAAGGAATCCGTGGAATGAATGACGTGTTGCCAGATCAAAGTTTTGCTTGGCGATCGATAGAGCGCGTCTTTGCTCAGTGCTTAAACTTGTATGGTTATCAAGAAATTCGCTTTCCCATGCTGGAAAGTACGCAGTTATTTAAGCGAACAATTGGCGAAGTGACCGATATCGTTGAAAAAGAGATGTATACATTCAACGATATGAATGGTGATAGTTTAACACTGAGGCCTGAAGGAACGGCCTGCTGTTTGCGTGCGTGTTTAGAGCATGGACTGTTACACAATCAGCAACAAAAATTATGGTATTGTGGGCCAATGTTTCGTCATGAAAAACCACAAAAAGGGCGTTATCGTCAATTTAACCAACTGGGTGTGGAAGCATTGGGCATCCCGGGCGTTGGCATTGAACTTGAGTTAATTGCCATATGCCGAAAATTGTGGGCTGTTTTGGGTGTTTCAGACGCTGTTCAATTGCAGATCAACACCCTTGGCTCGTTATCTGAACGACAAGATTATCGTGAAGCATTAATTCGATATTTTACGCCACATCTTGATTTGTTAGACGCAGACAGTAAAAGGCGTTTAGATAGAAATCCACTGCGAATTCTTGATAGTAAAAACCCACAAATGCAAGCATTAATTGCTGACGCGCCTAAACTGATTGATGTAATCGGCGAAAGCAGTCGTCAACATTTTTATGATTTATGCAGTGGTTTGGAGGCATTGGGTATTGCCTATAGTATCAATCCGACGTTGGTGCGTGGTTTGGATTATTATGGACATACCGTATTTGAATGGGTGACGGATAAGCTCGGTAGTCAAGCGACGGTTTGTGCTGGCGGTCGATTTGATGCGTTGGTTGAGCAATTAGGCGGGAATCCCACGCCTGCAATTGGTTTTGCCATGGGTGTTGAGCGTCTGTTGTTGTTGATGGATGCGCTCTCAGTACAACCCTTCGTTGAGCCTTCTCCGGTTGTCTTTGTGATTGCAATGGGTGATGAGGCTTTACAAAACGGCTTACTTTTAGCAGAATCGCTACGCAATGAGCATGATTTGAAAGTGGTTGTTAATACGTCTGGTGGTAGTTTTAAGAGTCAGTTTAAAAAAGCCGATAAAAGCGGGTCACGTCTGGCGATTATTCTTGGTGAAGAAGAGCTAAAGCAGCAGACTGTCGGGGTTAAAGACTTGCGGAATCTGTCAGAGCAAAAAAACATGCCTCAACATGAATTAAATCAGTACATAGAACATTATTTGAGTTAGGAGAAAACAATGTCGGTTTATATGACAGAAGCTGAACAACTGGAAGTCATTAAAAAGTGGTGGACGCGTTACAACGGCATTATAACGGTAACACTTTCAATCGTTTTATTGATGATTGCGGGTTATAAATACTGGAATTGGCATCAGGAAAAAGTAAATCAACAAGCTTCAAGTACGTACGAACATTTAATGCTTGCCTTTTCGAATCAGGATAATAAAAGTGTCCGTGGTTATGCCAATGAATTAATTATCAATTATGGGCGCACTGTTTATGCGGATGCTGCACGTCTGGCCTTAGCTAAACTTTATGTTGGACGAGAAAAATACCCGCGTGCACGCGAAGAGCTGGAATATGTTGCTTCTCATTCAAAGATGACTGCCTTAGTTGACGTTGCTAAAATTCGGTTGGCGCGTTTATTGGTTGCCGAAAAGTCGTACGATAAAGCATTGAGTGAGCTAGCTACGATTGATGGCACGGATTATCTGCCCGTTGTTAATGAGTTAAGGGGGGATATTTTTGCTGCTACGGGTCGTTATCAGCAAGCTGTTTCATCTTATCGTAAAGCGATTAGTGGTGTACAAACCAATGGAATGGGCAATCTTTTTCTGGAAATGAAAACAAATGAGTTGGCCGCATTAACGCAGTCGATGAAATCGGATAACAAGTATCCTGACAATATTACCGGGTAAATCCAATGCTCCGAGCATGAGAACTTACCCTATACGTACGTCATCCCGAGTTGGCACGGTGCCACCTTTCGGAGATCCCTCGCTACGCTCGGGATGTCGTATGAGTAGTTACCAACCAGAATGTATAAAGAGGATTTATGAATAAAAAATGGATGGCGGTCGTGCTATGTATTCTACTGCAAGCATGCACACAAGTTGATGACTACGTACTGGGTAAAGACAATACGCCTAAACCTAAGCCCTTGGCGCCACTCACGTCCAAATCGAATTTGGTTGTAAAATGGTCTGTTCCAATTGGTAAAGCTAATAAATTACGCACTTACTTAAAATTAAAGCCGAATATACGCGGCAATATTATTTATACTGCCGGTGCTACTGGCCTGGTACAAGCTGTTGATAAGCGAAAAGGGCATATACTGTGGTCGAAGCAATTAAATGAAGGGGTGGTGAGTGGGCCAACGGTTAAGGACGGGTATATTGTCGTAGGCACAGACGCATCCAATATTGTTTTATTAAAGCAAGCCGATGGTACTGAACTATGGCGAGCCAAGGTATCGAGTGATGCTTTATCAAAATCGGCTATTGCGAATCATAAAGTCATTGTGAAAACAATCGATGGTAATTTATATGCATTTGATTTGCTCACTGGAGAAAAAATTTGGGTCACTGATCATGGTGCGCCTAATTTAATTTTAAAGGCAAGCTCATCGCCTGTCATCATGGATAATCTTGTTTTGGTCGGTTTTTCTGATGGTAAATTAGACGCGATTGATATGAGCTCAGGACGCGCGGTTTGGCAACGAAGTATTGCTTATGCAAGTGGTTCAAGTGATGTGGAGCGCTTGGTTGATATTGATGCGGATCCAATCGTGCGGAACGGCATTGTTTATTTGGCTAGTTACCAAGGCTACATAGGGGCATTAGCATTAAATAACGGTCAATTTATTTGGAACAAGCCGGCCTCTACCTATAAAAACCTAGCTATTGACGTCAATACTGTGTATATGACTGACAGTAATGATATTTTGTGGGCACTTGATCGACAAACAGGACAGGTTAAATGGAAACAACTTTCGCTAAAAGCGCGTGGTTTGACAGAGCCTGTTTTAATGGGAAATCGTTTGGTTGTGGGTGATAAAACGGGCTATCTGCATGTGGTTGATCTTCAAACGGGTGCGTTAATTTCACGCACACAGTTAAGCGGATCAATCGATATTTCCCCCGCTGTTTCAGGAAAAAGTGTCTATGTTATGACTGCAGATGGTAAATTAAACCGTCTTTATGAGAGTGGATTATGATTCCTGTTATTGCCTTAGTAGGTCGACCTAACGTTGGAAAATCAACATTATTTAATCGTTTAACACGCACGCAAGATGCGTTGGTTGCCGATTTCCCTGGATTAACGCGTGATAGGCAATATGGCGAGGCTATTTTTGAAAAGAAGCCGTTTATTGTCGTGGATACAGGTGGCGTGGGTGTTGATGATGCGGCTGTTGATGCGTTGATGTCCAAGCAATCCGAATTCGCACTGAATGAAGCGGATTATATTTTTTTCCTTGTTGATGCACGGGCGGGGCTAACGGCGGTTGATCGCGATATTGCCACTCGTTTGAGAAAAATAAGCAAACCCATTTACCTTGTTGTTAATAAAACAGACGGCTTGGATGAAGAAATAGCTTCGGCCGATTTTCAATCGTTAGGGTTTGCGGAATGTTTTGGCGTGTCTGCAACGCACGGGCGCGGCATGCTCCCTTTATTGCAACATGTTACTGAAACGTTTGCTCCTGTTCAAGAGGAAGTAATTTCGGCAACGAGTGCTATAAAGGTAGCTTTTGCTGGTCGTCCCAATGTTGGAAAATCGACATTAATCAACCGTATTCTCGGTGAAGAGCGTGTTGTTGTGTATGATCTGCCTGGGACAACGCGAGATAGTATTGCAATTCCCTTTGAGCGAGATGACCAGCAGTATGTTTTAATTGATACAGCCGGGGTGCGGCGACGCTCGAGGGTTGATGAAAAAATCGAAAAATTCTCAGTGATTAAGACGCTACAATCGATCAAAGAATCGAATGTTTGTTTAATGTTACTCGATGCAAAAGAAGGCCTGACTGATCAAGATTTGCACCTATTAGGTTTTATTGTTGAATCTGGAAAAGCGTTGGTGATCGCTGTCAATAAATGGGATGGTTTGGAAGATGATCATAAAGAGAAGGTGCGCCACGAACTGGAGCGTAGACTTCATTTTGTACAGTTTGCCAAAATTCGTTTTATCTCAGCATTGCATGGTAGTGGGGTAGGGGGATTATTTAAAGATATTACGCAAGCGTATGCATCCGCCACACAGATCTTATCTACACCAAAGTTGACGCGCTTACTCCAAGATCTGATCACGCAACATACACCGCCTTTAGTTAATGGCCGGCGCATCAAATTACGCTACGCTCACGTTGGGGGGCACAATCCACCTATCGTTGTGATTCATGGTAATCAATTGGAGTCTTTGCCAGACAGTTATCGACGTTATTTATCGAAAGCGTTTACTGAAAAATTGGGCCTTGTGGGTACGCCATTAAAACTGGAATTTAAAAGCAGTAACAATCCGTTTAAAGACAAAAAGAATAAATTAAATGCACGCCAAATTAAACATAAAAAACGGTTGATGAAGCGTGTTAAACGGCGTGGTTAATTGTCATTGATCTTTCCCCGGAAAATCGGGTACATTACTAAACCCTAAACGATTCAGGCGTTTTGTAACCGATCGTCG
>CANJFK010000099.1 GCA_947473535.1 Legionellaceae bacterium
ATGCATGAGTTGTGGGGGCGTTGGGAAGGTTTTACAGGCACCGTCTCAGCGGCGCAAGTTGCTACCTTGTCACGCGAGCACGAAACGGCTGTGTTGCATGTGCCCACGAACCAAAATGATTTACGATTGTGGCATAAACCAGCATTTGATCCGAATGCGAACGCTCGCCTGGCTAAACTTGTTAAGCAAATCAGAGCTTGTCTTGAAAAGAAACAATCCATCTTGTTTTCATGTAAAGATGATAAACAGGTTAAAGCATTGCATGACCAGCTTAAAGGGCCAAGCGGATTAACGAAAGAGGAGCTAACAAATTTTGATTTTTATACCAATGAAGATCCGCGCGTTGCAAGTGAGGTTCTCAATGAAAAACAAAAGAAAGAAAATTGGCATGGGGGCAAGAAGCAACGCGCCATTGCCTTGGTTGCTTCAGGATTTGGTCGAGGTGATAACGTAGGCGTTGAAGCCGTTTTCTTACTGGATGTCAGTGATAACAACGATCAATTACAAAAAGGTGGCCGTACCGCGCGGAATGGTGCAGAAGGGGAAGTCTTTCAGTTTTACCTAACGAATGAACTGCAAGCAGAAGAGATGAGGTTACAGGATATTTTACGTGCACTTCGTAAGGATATTCCGACGGCGCTAGACGGTGTGCCTGGTGACACCGAAAACGAGAAAATGTTTGAGCGCATTAAGTTGTTACGTGAATACGTGTTTAGTTTGGAAAATCAAGCGAACGAGGGTTATCACAATGCAGTGGCCCAGTTGTCATCCTGGAGTACGGCCGCTTTAGGCACCGTGGTAGAAAAAGACATGCGCGACGACATGACTCATTTTTTTAGTCAGCAACTTAAAGTGATTGATAAACGATGGACTCAAATTGCCAGTCGAGCAGAACTGAGTGCTGATCACAAAATCACTGAAATTGAGAGAGTAATACAACAAATAGCAGGTGTGACTCATGAGTATTTTAAGAGCCTCACCGGGGTAGACAAACCCTATGTGCTTGTGCCGCATAAACCCGCACTGATCGAATTAATTGTAGAGAAACCGGTACCAAAGCCCACCGCCGCCGATCGCGCAGTCGCATCCATTTGCAGTGTCTTAACGCGCTTGCCTGATATGGCATTAGATGGCGAGCGTATTGCTCAACTGTCAAAGGCCATTGGTACGATTGCACAACATAATCCGAAGCAACTGTCTCTGTTTGCAAAGCGAGTTGCGTCGTTTACAACCATCAAGGCATTTGATAACGCACTCAAAATGCTGCAAACACAGCTCAGCGCAGCAGAGTCCACGGAGGGGTGGGATGAAGCCATGGAGTCCGCTGTGGTCTATCGAGAAAAGGCTAATTTGTTGAGCGGCGTCTCCATAACAATAATCAAACGTTTCGAAGAAGCTGGAACGGAATTGATTCCTGATTTGCGTAATAACACCATGGCGTATTTGCTTGAACCAACAAAAGACGCCATTGAAGATCGCCTGACGCGCATTTTGCCAATTTTAGAGTATTTGAGTCGATTTACGGTTGAAGAACAAGAGCGTTTCGGTGCGGATTATATTGAGCAATTGGATGATTTACTCAATGAGCGACATATTCCTGGCAACTTGCTCGCAGCACGCTTAGAAAGTGCTGCTCCAATGAGCCTGAATCACTTTAAAGCGCTGTTTAATTTAGCAACACGTTATTCCCAAGATAAACAGGCCGTCTCCTTGTTACAACAATTAAACAGCGCAACCAGTGCATCCCCTGAGCTACGCATACGCATGTTAACCCAATGGGAAGTGATCGCGGCTCATATCCCGGATAAACAGATATCCGACGCCTTTTTAATCCATTTTTGTAAAACGATGGAGCAATTTAAAGAAGGAAAAGATTGGGATGCCTTCGCGCTTTTGGTTGAAAAAACGAAAGAATGGTGGAATAAGGGGGATGGGCAATACCAAGATGAGCTCCTTGTATTATGGCAACGGCTTGGTACACGTGCAACAGAGCTTCCTGTATTGAGCGAGATGGTCAAGCAGAGTTGCAATTTGAGCGGAAAATCGTGGTTTCAATTTTTATCGGCCAGTTTAACGCTCCCTGGCGACGAATTGGCTACACACCAAACGCAAGTGATAGCGCAGGCGGCTTATTTGGACGAACAACCCACGACAAAAAAATCAGCGGTAACCTCGCGATTTAAAATGTCTCTTCAAGGGATTACCGCCTTTTATCAGGCTAGTTCATCGATTGATCTTAAGAAACAGACGGCCTTTAAAAAAGTATTAAGCGGCTTAACGCCAGATAAATTTGAGTATATTGCGTCAGTTGCGCTCGAGCAGGTTGGCTTGCTAACAGACTATCCAACGGTGTTTGAAGCAATACTGAGTGCAGCGCAGATTTCAGGTATACCACTTCCTCGCGTGCAAGGCCTAACGACCCTGCTTTTGCACCTGGCTAATTATCAGCGAACACATAAAGGGGTAGACGTCGACACGCTCTTAAAGACCTGTTTTAAGCGAACTAAATTATTAGCGTTGGATTCCCAACGGTTTGAAGAAATGATTGAACTAATGAGTACTAATTTTGATGTACTGCTCACTTATCCCCGTATGTTTGATTATCTGTTGGATTTGTTGGGTGATATGAACAAACGCGGTTTACCATTATTGCGTGTGAGCAAGATGGCTCAATGGCTAGAATATGGCGTTCTATATCAAAAGGATAACCAAGCGCTGAGTAATGATGATTTAATTGAATCTGTTTCGACGTATAGAGAAACCCTATTCGCGTTAACGGATGAGCGATTCGAATTCATGATGGAGTTCCTGAAGGTTGAGTTTGAGCAGTTACGGGAATATCCTGCGGTATTTGAGGCATTGCTTGGCTATATCAGCGATCCAGCCATATCAATGCCTAATATCACGCTACTCTCTATAGTATTGCTTAAGACGACAGATTATCACGTGATGCATCCAAACATTAAACTAAGCACGTTGATAGCTGGCGTCGATCGTTTTCAGAGGAAGCCTATAGAGGTATTAGATAAGTTATCGAGTCTGATTGATTCGCATGCGGAGTACACGCCAGCATTTTTGTATAATAACGTGGCCGAGTTCGTTGTTGATCAAGTGGATGATAGTTCACAGGATCGTGTGGAAGACATTATTGCGAGCTTTTACGAGAGTCGTTCAACAACGGGTACCAATCTATTTGAAAACGATACAATGAGCGAATGGTTTGCTTTTGACAACTACGATGATCCTCAAAAAATACGCGAAAATCGCGTCATTTTGATGCATTTGTTATGTCAAAACGTGCTTGTGACGGGTGAAACAACAGCGGAAGAACTGGCTTCGGATAAGTTGGATAGACAGGATAATGAGGCATTGCTCAGTGGCGGCTTTGATAAATATACGGCGCATACGGCGCGTATTTTGGGCGAAACTACCAATAAGAGTGTTCATTCATCAAGAGGGCTAAGCGTGCCACAGCAAGAACAATTGTTGAGTCTTGCGGATGAATTATCGTTCATTGCGAAAGATAATTTATCAGAAAACAACACGCTTATTTCAACCGCATTGGCAACCGATTTAACCCAGTTAATGGCAAATTATAAATCAAAATGGAAAGACAGCCTGCGTACGAAGCAGAGTAATGAATTGAGTGTGGCGATTGAGACTATATTGTACCCTGATGGCCACGATGGTGAAGAAACGAATAATCAATACATGCGGGTGATCAGCGCAATTTCCAATGCAAAACTTACCGCTATCGATAAAGATCTTGAACAAAATCCAAACCGTTGGTTTAGTTTCAACACCAGTGGTAAAAGTCGCTATTTTAATACGTTGAATCAAATGCAAGACATGGTTGTAAGCCATTGGTCTAAAGATAAAGAATCGCTCCAACATTTTCAGATGTATCAAGATTTCAATAAACTGGAGTTTTGTAATTTAACGCTACGTTTACGCGCGGCGACAGAAGCGCATGAAGATCTGTACCCACAGGCTACGAGGAAATATGGATTCTTTGGCGGTGTTCAGCGTGAGGTAGATGCTCTCAATGCAATTAATGCAGCCATCGATGGGTTAGATTGGACCGCCGATGAAGACGCTCCTCCAGACATGATGAAAGCTGACATTGAGATATTGGAAGACGCATTGCGCAAAGGTATGAAAAAATTGCCAGGGCATTTACAAACGTTGGCAAAAGAACTCATCACACGAAGTGAATCGTTGAAAACGCATCTTGAGTTGCTGGAAGATGAGCCTATTCATATTTTGCGCCCACGCGAGTAAGACAGGGAGTTAATTCGGGCGCGATCCTAATTGAGAAAAAAACATACGCCAATGAACCCAATAAACCCCCAAAACGGTGACAGTTGCCAAAAGGCTAATGCACAGAAAAAGGCGAGGCAAGCGATAGCGATGGATAGCGAGTAATGCATCGCGATAACACCCTGTGCAATGGAGAATGAGGCGGCTGCAAGCAACGCTAATGATCCATACTGCACCGCAATCATAATCTTCTTCGTGACGGGACTATCATTACTGCTTAACCAACGGTAGCCTAGAACGGCAAGCATTAGCCCTGGCAGGTTCAAGCACGCAACCGCCAGTACCAAACCGATGAAACCAGCGGCTTTGTAACCGATCAGTGCGGACAGCTTAACGGCGGTCAGGCCTGGAAACAAAAAACTGCTCCCAACCATGCGAATAAATTCCTCTTGACCAACCCAATGACGGTATGACACGGCCTCATATTCCAGAAGTTTGAGCATGGAATTGCCACCACCCAGTGAAACCAGGCCTATTTTGCCAAAACTAACAATAATGGCGAATAATGTGTGCATATATTTTCCCGTTGTACTAAGGCGTGTTGACCATTCATCATCAGAAGCCCGGCGTCCCGCGACTTGTTCGCGGGATCCAGTAATCTTGCTTTGATGTAGCCTGGATTACGCGACGCGTAATCCAGGAGCTGCGCCTGTGTGAGGCATCGTTTCCCGGATTACGCTACGCTTCATCCAGGCTACATTTAATGGTTAATTTTAGGTAAAAAGCTTAAGGCGTTCTTTACAGCCCCTTGAGAAAATGAACATAGTCACAAGTGGCTCGTGTACCAACGATCTGCTGTGCGATGGATTGCACCAAAACCAATGAGCGTGATTCAATATTGGCACTAAAATAGGTGGCATTGTCAATCGTGAGCTTGGCTAACTCAATGGTGCATTTAGGAGTGGTTTCGAAACGATAGATTAAGGCCTCTTTGTCAACATGGATTTGTCGACCGTCCTGCTGGATTTGTTCCAATAAGGTTTTTGAATCGATGTCGCCTGTGCCGGGTAAACCGGTCGTTGGTGCTTGTTCCTCAAGGTTAATTTTATTGCCAAATCCAAGTGCCTTTGGTGTCGCGGCCAGCAATGGTTTGTATTCTAATTGTTCCCGACGAGTTTTAAGATTGTAATCAACCGTTGGTAACAAGTAGTAAGTATCTTGCCTATGTTTGGCCTTATAGCGTGATAATTCCAGATAAGTATCATTGAGGCATTGTAAGGTAATGATCCCATCTCCGGGCCAAAAATAGCGGGCCTCCCAGCGGATCTC
>CANJFK010000100.1 GCA_947473535.1 Legionellaceae bacterium
ATCAGGTAGATCATCAAAATGCTCTATCAAACTGCATGACATCAAATACACCTTTATTTTGTAAAATAAAGGTGTATTTGATCATAAATGGCTGTTAATTAAAAGATTTTGGTGATCTTTCCCTGGGTGCAACCATCATTGATATCAATCTCCCAGCATTCAATGATGATCGTCAAAACAATCAAGCCGGAGAAATTCAAGATATCAATAAGTATCTTGTCTCTTTTCCATCGACTAGAAAAAGCTTTCGCGACATTTGTAAATCCAATCGCACGCGAAATTTTGGCTCAATCAAAGATTGCCTTCACTTTATTAAGAACATAGCAAGCAATACTAACGCGTCTCATCAGCGGGCTTTAGCAATTTTTGCCAAAAACCGATCCTATATACAAAAAATTATGGACAAAAACCATCTAGATGCTTTACTCATGCCCATTACCACTCAAGGAACAGCCACCTATGATGGCATGACAGTGAATGCTTGGCGTGCACCCATTTCATCAAACTCAGGGCTTCCTTCTATTAGCATAAATGTAGGATATAGCGATGATGACCCACATATGCCCATCGGAATTGAGCTAACGGGCAAGCAATTTCAAGAAACTACCCTGATTGAGATCGCATATGCTTATGAAATGCACACTTCCGCAAGAGTCACTCCAACTATGCCAGAACAAAATTCGGTTTTACTAAATTATTCAATCCCAGAACTGAATAATTTGTTTACCTTGTTAGGTAAAAATGCTTATGAAAAAGTGTTAATCCACACTAAAAAATTTGGGGAAGCAGCACGTGAGTTAACACCTGAAAAATTCAGAAAAATTACTGCTAATACGATTGAGAGATTAAGAGTGGATCGTTTACATTAACACTATTTTTCATGTTTAAGCGTAAAGAGGCAGGTAATTTTGACAATGTTAACAATTACTGTCATTTCGTGATGTATTAAAGGGGGCATTAAATTTGCGGGTAGCACGATTAGTTACGCTTATATACAAGCTACTGGTACGGTAAATGATCATACCGTGAAGTGCTTTTACTATAAAAATGATACACGAAAAAAAATAAATAGGCAAACCGGCAATGAATGGTCTATATTATTACATAAAGGACATTGTTAGCTCTAATTCAAAACAGCGTACTTTAAAGGAGAGTGTAGTCATGGCCGCCTTCTCATTGAACAGATTCGTGTCGAACCTCATGCGATTTACACCACATTTTGGTCTTTATGCTCTACGGGTGGGATTGTGGATTGGAGGCTTGGCTGCAGCTACTTTTATCGGAGCAGAGTCTGCTAAATGGTTTGATGAACAAGGAAATGCAATTAGACGTGGACAAACAAAACGAAAGAGCGACCTTCACATTGAGCATGGGGCACTCGTAAAGGAGGAAAATGCGGAGCAAATTGACCTTGCAACTAAAGCGGCAGCAGTCGCGCAGCTTGATGCTGAACATGCACAGGAAAAAAAACCGATTATTGTTGAGCAGGCAATACACCGCAGCGATCAAAAAGTATCAGAAAAAGAGACGGCAAGTGATCTGCGTGTTGTTCACGCCAAAACCACCGGGAAGGAAAGAAAAATAGACGCGGTAACTGAAACTCAATTAACTCAAATAGAAGCGAAAACTGAAACTCAAATAGCTGAAAATCAACAGCTATCTAAACACAGTCTTAAGGAAATAAGACAGAAAGCACGCCTGACCCAACAAGAACATGAGACGTCTCACAAAACGAACACACTGCAAAATACACAAGAGCATCTTGAGCGATTAACGGTGCTAACACAAAAATTGACAGAAACGTCACAAACAACCACCGGAATAGCAAAAGACAATAAAGCGGCTACAGTACAAACAACAGAGGCAATAAATGAATTAAAAACACAAATGCAAGTGGTCATTGGCGCCCATGGAGAGTTAAATCAGGTGTTAAACCAATATGATCTCGCTCAAGCTGAAGGAGACCTAGCACACGATAGGGCTGAATTAATACAACAAGCAATGCTTAAGGCCATTATTGCAGAAGGATCACTGGAAGCAAAAATTGCAAGTAGCAGCATCGCTAGTAAATCCACGCTTAGGCAGACATTTAAAGCAGATTTAGCGGCTCAAACTCAACAGATAGATACCTTGCTTGCCTCGCATGCAACTGAAACACTGGCTAAAGTCACTGAACTCACAAAAGCTCAAATGATTGAGGATCAACAAATAATCGGTGACTTAACATCATCTCCAGAAAACAGGCAGTTTAGCATAGAGCGACTTGGGAAGTTGCAAGCACTACTAGACAGGGTCGAACCACTGCTTCTAGCTCAGGATCTCGGTGTTGAGCAAGATAATGAAGATGACAACCTCAGCGCTACATACTAATTACTTACCAAATCCCATCTTAAGCGCAATAGCACTACCTTAAGCTTTTTATCTGAAATTAACAATTAAATGTAACCTGGATGAAGCATAGCGTAATCCGGGAAACAATGCCTCACACAGGCTCTGCTCCCGGATTACGCTATGCTTCATCCAGGCTACATCAAGATTTTGGCGTAAGGTAGTGCCATTGATATTACGCGTAATATTTTAACTGAGCATAAACGCTTGAGTCACCATAACCTGTTTAGCAAGACAAGTTCCTGCGGAAGCAGAGCAATCAACCGGGACACAGCAATTAATTTTCTGATCATTACAAGAACCGATGAATTGAGCAAAATGTCGGTCTTTACCTAGCAAACGTATCAGAATAGAATTTACTTGTTCAATCTGGGTTAGTCCTATAGCAGTCACACCAGCCAAGTACACAGAACTCGCGCGCAATCCAAATGGACTCATCGTTAAAATAGGAAACACAGGACTTTGCTTTGGTGTATCATAAACACCAGCATATCCAGACTGACAATCGTTAGATTTAAGATAAAAAATTTGCATGGCAACGATAGACTCAGCGTGACTCTTTTGCATTACGAATACTGCTGATTGATCGCTCAAGAAAATATCATTTGTTAACAAGTTAGTTAGTGATTCACTCGCATAAACGCTGGGCGACAAAGCCAACGACAGTAGAATAAACATCGACCAAAAACGAATAAACCAATTTAAATTTGCTTCCATTCAGATTACTCAAATTGTTCCATCATAAGAAATAGGGCCTTGTTCATCGTTTCGGCCACGTTGTCTTTCCCGCGAAGGCGGGAGTCCATTTATACACTGGCTCCCAGCTTGTTGCAGCGATGGATCCCCGCCTTCGCGGGGAAGACATTTTTTAATAATTTGGCTGAAACGATGGGCAAGGCCAGAAATAGACTAGGGTCTGTTAACAATCGCTTAAGAAAACAACAAAGCCAGCGACCTTTCGATCCCTGGCTTTGTTGTGTTAGCACCAAACTCTAGACGAGAAGCAATAACTATTCTTCTGAATCAGCTACAACTTCAGGTCTGTCAACCAATTCAATAATAGCCATTGGTGCATTATCGCCTGCGCGGAAGCCACATTTTAATACACGAACATAACCACCAGGTCGACCAACATAACGTGGGCCTAGTGTAGTAAACAACTTGCCAACGGCACTTTTAGAACGAAGTGTATCAAACACATGCCGACGTGTAGCAACTGAATCCACTTTGCTAACAGTAATAAGCGGTTCAATATACCGACGCAATTCTTTTGCTTTTGGCAGCGTTGTTTTAATCAGTTCATGTTCAATCAACGAAGTACACATATTCGAAAACATTGCTTTTCGATGACTGCTTGTACGACCTAAACTACGGCCTGCATTGCGGTGACGCATAACTAAGACTCCTAAATATTACTCGCCTAAATTTTCAGGCGGCCAATTCTCAAGCTTCATCCCCAAAGACAAGGATCGTGATGCCAATACATCTTTGATCTCAGTGAGTGATTTTTTGCCTAAATTGGGGGTTTTTAACAATTCATTTTCTGATTTCTGTACTAAATCACCGATGAAATATATATTTTCTGCTTTCAAACAATTAGCCGAACGAACAGTTAATTCAAGATCATCAACTGGTCTCAATAAAACCGGATCAAAATCATTACGAACTTTATTGTCTAAACATGACTCTTCAAACTTCATGTCAACAAAAGCGTGCAATTGCCGTTGTAAAATACTCGCAGAAATTCGAATGGCCTCTTCTGGGTCAATTGTTCCATTCGTTTGCAATTCAATCGTTAACTTATCCAAATCAGTTCGATTCTCAACTCGCGCTTTATCAACAAAATATGCAACTTTTTTTACAGGAGAGAACGTATTGTCAATTTTTAAATTACCGACTACTTTTCGCTGAACTTCATCATCAAGCAAGCGAACAACGTTATCATTAGAATGGTAACCAATTCCCTTTTCTACGGTAAGTGTCATGTTAAGTTTGCCATTTTCATTTAAATTAGCAATGATAAGATCATGATTCAAAATCTCAACACCGTGCGTAATTTCAATGTCACCCGCAGTTACTTGACAAGGACCCTGCTTATTAACTGTTAGCGTTGCTTGCGTACCAACCGACATTCGGATTGCAACTTCTTTCAAGTTTAGCAGTATGTTTACAACATCTTCTTGTACACCTTCAATCGTACTGTATTCATGCAGTACACCTTCGATTGTCGCTTCAGTAATAGCACACCCGGGCATAGAAGACATTAAAATTCGTCTTAAAGCATTTCCGAGCGTGTATCCAAAACCTGGCTCCAAAGGCTCTAATACAATACGCGAATGAAAAATCGTATCAGACTGAACTTTTAGTACTTTGGGCGTCAGCATTTCATTAATATCAGTATACATTCGACTATGTCTCCAATCTTACTTAGAGTAAAGTTCTACAACCAAGTTAACGTTAAAATCAGCAGATAAGTCACTTAACGTAGGCTGCGAGGAAAAAGTTCCCTTAAACGCCGTTGTTTCAACTGTTAACCAGTCACAAGAAGTCCGCTGTTCTGACAAAGCAATAGCCGCTTGAACCCTACCTTGCGCTTTAGCTTTTTGCCGAATAGAAATCACATCACCTACTTCAACTAAAAAAGAAGCAATATTCACTACTTTTTCATTAACTAAAATAGCTTTGTGAGCAACTAATTGTCGTGCTTCTGCTCGTGTGCATGCAAAACCCATCCGATAAACAACATTATCAAGACGTCGCTCCAACAGAGCCATAAGGTTCTCACCTGTAGCACCCTTTTGTTTTGCAGCATGCTTATAATAGTTTCGGAACTGTTTCTCCAAAACGCCATATAAACGTCTAATTTTTTGCTTTTCACGTAACTGAATGCCATAACCACTTAAACGTGGACGTTTATCACCATGTTGTCCAGGCTGCTTTTCAGATTTACATTTTGATTTGTGATCACGAACACCACTTTTCAACAATAAATCAGTGCCTTCCCTACGTGATAATTTACACTTCGGACCAAGATATCTAGCCATTAATTACTCCTGAATCTTATACACGACGTTTCTTAGGCGGCTTGCAACCGTTATGAGGTATGCCAGTCACATCGGTAATTTCTACAATTTTGAATTCCTGCGATATTAACTCACGAATAGTTGATTCGCGACCTGGACC
>CANJFK010000101.1 GCA_947473535.1 Legionellaceae bacterium
AAAATACAGATGATGAACAGTCATTGTAAAAAATAAATGCTGACCATCTCATAATCTTAGGAATATTGATTGTGACGAATGTCATCAAGACGATACAAAAAAAATAGGCGCATGTAAAATGCGCCTATTTTTCAATTCTTGATCTTAAGCACCAGCTTCGTCAGCTTGAATGGTTGCTCGTGATTTATAACGATCACGGAATTTTTGAACTCGGCCGCCAGTATCTACAAGCTTTTGCTTGCCTGTATAGAACGGATGGCAATTAGCACAAACTTCAATGCTTAAGCTCTTGCTCAGCGTTGAACGAGTTTCAAACACATGCCCACAACTGCAAGTGACGTTAATAACATTATACTCAGGATGAATCGATGCTTTCATAATACCACTCTCTAATAATTACATAACGAATATCGCCACCTGATCCAGGTCAGGTACCATACTCTCAAAATGACGTGTGAAGATACCAGATCGGTTGGATTAAATCAAATGCATCAGGGCAAGATGACTTGTTTTGTATTTATTAACTATCTTTTCTAAGCTCTGATATGCGCCTGGAAACGTTCATCCAATCACTAAAAATTGATCATCAAGCATGCTGGTCGTGCTTTATGAGCAAATTTAATAATTTCTTAATATTTGATTGGTATAATATACCCTTTACGGATGAGTTTTAGGTTTTTTATGTCCCATCAGCGGGAGGTATAGATACCCAAACTGGCGCATGATCTGAAGGGCGCTCCGCCCGCCGTGGCTCTATATCAACCCGACTTTCCAAACATTGTAGATAAAGTGGCTCACTAAGCAAAATGTGATCGATACGTAAGCCTCTGTTCCGGCGAAACCCAGCGGCGCGGTAGTCCCACCAACTAAACACGTGTTCATCTTGATCAAATTTTCTAAAACTATCATACAAACCTAAAGCGATAAGCTTGGTAAACGCCTGACGCTCCGCTGGACTGACCAAAACACAGCCTTCCCAAACCTGTGGATCATGAACATCCCTGTCTTCGGGAGCGATATTAAAATCGCCGACCACCGCCACACGCGAGTAGCATTTTAATTGCTGCTGAATAAACGTTGTTACGTTATCTAACCAGTTTAACTTATAGTCGTATTTATCCGTTCCAACAGCGGCGCCGTTGGGTACATAAAGGTTAATCAGACGTATGCCAGCAATTGTTGCGGCCAAAATGCGTCGTTGAGGATCAGAAAACGCTGGGAGATCAGTCATTACATCTTCAATGGGGTAACGGCTGATAATGGCCATACCATTGTATGATTTTTGACCTGAAAAAACGATATGAAAGCCCTTCTGTTGAAAAATATCCACCGGAAATTTTTCGTCAATTAATTTAGTTTCTTGTAGCGCAAGAATATCGGTATTCGATGATTCAAGCCAGGCTAGCACCTGCTCTAAACGTACGGTCAACGAATTTACATTCCAGCTCGCTAATTTAAGCACAAAATTCACCCTTATATTGAATCAACAACGGCGCATGATCTGAAAATCGGCTAGCGATGTGTATATCAACAGCGTCTACATGACCAACTAAACCAGGCGTAATCACTTGATAATCAATGCGCCATCCTACATTTTTGGCCCAAGATTGACCGCGATTTGACCACCAGGTGTATTGATCTTCGCCCTGATTTTTCAAACGAAATGCGTCAACAAACCCCATTGATCCAAATAAATTGTCCATCCAGGCTCGCTCATCAGGCAAAAAACCGGAATTTTTTTGATTCCCGCGCCAATTCTTAAGATCAATTGCTTTATGCGCGATATTATAATCGCCACAAATAATTAATTCTCGACCTTCGGCCACCAATGCGGTTAGATGTTTGGCAAAACGCGCAAGAAAATCATATTTTACGGTTTGACGATCCTCGCCACTACTACCTGATGGCAGATAAAGTGAAATAACACTCAGTCCAGGATAATCAAATTGGATGTACCGACCTTCCAAATCACAATAATCAAACCCCAAGCCCTTTACAACGCGTAATGGTTTTTCACGCGCGTAGATTGCCACGCCACTATACCCTTTTTTCTGCGCGTCATAATATTCACAATAAAAATCACGTGGAAAATACAATGATTCTGGCATTAGCTGCGCCACTTGAGCTTTGGTCTCTTGGATACAAACAAAATCAGCATCTTGCTGCTGTAACCATTCGAAAAAACCTTTACTGGCCGCAGAACGGATACCGTTTGCGTTAAGACTAATTATTTTCACTCGGCGCTCCAGCCACGACTCGGTTGTTTATGATCCATAATTGCTTAATTTATTACCATTAACTTTAGCGCGATGGTTGCCAAACGCTGCCCCAATCGCTTGGCCAACACCGCCTCATCCTTACTGATGGGATGGTCATTATTGACACCTGAAACGTGCGTTACCCCATAAGGCGTTCCACCCGTTTGTGTTGTATTCAATGCCGGCTCCGTATAGGGCAAGCCCACCATCATCATACCGTGATGTAATAAAGGTAACATCATACTTGTTAACGTTGTTTCTTGCCCACCGTGCATAGAAGCAGAAGAAGAAAACACACACGCTGGTTTATCAACCAGGCTACCTGCCAACCACAGCGATGACGTGCTATCAAGAAAATATTTCATCGGCGCCGCCATATTACCAAAACGCGTTGGACTGCCTAACGCTAAACCAGAGCAGTCGCGCAAATCATCTAACGTTGCGTACGGCGCGCCTGTGTCTGGAATGGATTGCTCCACGGCTTCGCAAGTAGCTGACACGGGCGGCACAGTGCGCATGCGCGCTTCAACACCATCGACATGCGCCACACCGCGTGCAATCAGCTGAGCCAGTTGTGCGACAGCGCCGCTACGCGAATAATACAGCACCAATATATAAGGTTGGGCCATTATAAAATATACCGCGCTAAATCTTCATCTGCGACTAATTTACCGAGATGTGCTTGAACATAAACCGCATCCACGTGCACCAGTTCTCCCGATTTATCCGTTGCTTCAAAAGACACAACCTCCAGCAGACGCTCCATCACGGTGTATAGACGACGCGCGCCAATATTTTCTGTACGCTCATTCACTTGCCAAGCCACCTCAGCAATCCGGCGAACACCTGATTCATCAAAACTAAGCACTAACCCTTCGGTTGCCATTAATGCAATGTATTGCTCTGTTAATGACGCAAATGGTTCCGTTAGAATTCGTACAAAATCATCGACACTTAATGGCATCAATTCAACACGAATAGGCAACCGGCCTTGCAATTCAGCAATCAAATCGGACGGTTTAGCCACATGAAATGCGCCGGATGCAATAAAAAGAATATGATCCGATTTTATCATGCCATATTTGGTCGACACCGTGGTGCCCTCCACCAAAGGCAATAAATCGCGTTGCACGCCCTCACGAGAAACATCGCCTCCTTGTTCAGCGCGTTTGGCGACTTTATCAATTTCATCAATAAACACGATACCATTTTGCTCAACACTTTCAATTGCCCGTATTTTAATGTCATCTTCATTAATCAGCTTGGCAGCTTCCTCATCACACAATATTTTCATCGCTTTGCGAATAGGCATTTTTCGTGTCTTGGTGCGCGTTGGGCCAACTTGTTGGAACATCGCTTGCAATTGATTCGACATCTCTTCCATGCCCGGCGGAGCCATGATCTCAACACCCATCGGCGTTGAAGCAAGATCTATTTCAATTTCATTGTCATCCAAGAATCCTTCACGAAGTTGTTTTCGGAACAATTGACGCGTTGATGAATCTTTCTCGCCAACGGTTAAACTGCCCCTGGCTGGTGGTAGCAAAACGTCTAAAATACGTTCTTCTGCGGCATCCTCTGCTGGATGTTGCACCTTCTTGATTGCCAACTCACGCTCTTGCTTAATCGCAATATCAGCCAAATCGCGAATAATAGAATCCACATCACGGCCAACATAGCCAATCTCTGTGAATTTAGTTGCTTCTACTTTAATAAAAGGGGCTTCGGCCAATTTCGCTAAACGCCGAGCGATCTCGGTTTTCCCTACGCCGGTGGGCCCTATCATTAAAATGTTTTTAGGCATGATTTCATTGCGCAGCGTATCATCCTTGATCTGCATACGCCGCCAACGGTTACGTAACGCGATTGCTACAGCACGCTTAGCATCACCTTGGCCAATAATATGTCTATCTAGCTCCTCTACAATTTCACGAGGAGTCATCATGGTTATTAAATTATTCACAATGGCTATCCAATTCTTCAATCGTTAAGTTGTGGTTGGTGTAAATACAAATATCACCTGCAATATTTAAGCTTTTTTGTACGATCTCCATGGCCGTAAGTTCTGTATTATTCAATAAGGCGCGAGCCGCGGCTTGGGCAAAAGGCCCGCCCGATCCAATGGCCATTAGACCTTCTTCCGGCTCAATGACGTCACCATTACCGGTAATAATGAGGGATGATTTGCTATCGGCTACAGCAAGTAATGCCTCAAGCCGTCGCAACATTCTATCGGTTCGCCAGTCTTTAGCCAGTTCAACCGCTGCACGAACCAAATGACCTTGATGCATTTCTAGCTTACTTTCAAAACGCTCAAACAAGGTAAAGGCATCGGCAGTACCGCCTGCAAAACCAGCAATTACTTTGTCTTTATATAAACGTCTGACCTTACGTACGTTGCTTTTCATTACGGTATTGCCATGAGTCGCTTGGCCATCGCCGCCAATCACAACTTTATTGCCCCGTCTAACCGATAGAATCGTTGTACCACGAAATTGTTCCACAAGGAGTCCTTCTGAAATAGAAATATTATATACCTTACACACCTGCGCAAAGTATATATGGGGTTGATACATAAAAAATCAATGGATGACATCCATCATTTTTATATCCTTAAACATTATGTCTGTGATTCGTTTGCACGGTAGCGTGTCCGTACGAACCTTTTATTCAAGGGAATCTATCCTAGTGATGATCTGGTGGTCCCTTTTGAATGATTACGAAATGGCCCTATTAGGGTGATGAATGACACTCAGGGGATAAAAAATGATTTTGTTCGTAAAACCAACAAAAATCTTGGGCTATATCTTCAACCAGCATCAATGCTTGTCGTTTTGGTACATGACCATTGAACTGCGTCGTCAAAAGAGCCTTTAATCGCTTCGGCCGTTAGGCGTTTACGTAATCCGAAAGAATCGATGGTCGCGCTACCTCGTGATTGATTTTAGCCATCCATGGCTAAAATCGACTCGCCAACGCGCGAAGCTTTTAGCCGCGACCGTCCTGCGTCCGTCAAGGTTTGCTCTGACTGGCTCCATTGTCAAAATATGAAAAACGCTCATAAATCGAACTCCAGACAGATTCGTAGGGTTAATTAAACGTGCCCTTCCGGCAAGCGTGCGTGATACCTGCCACCCAAAACCACTAAATTACACGCATCTAAACCATTGAGGAGCGGTGTATCGGGTCTTTTGTACGACCCCCTAAATATGGTCGTTTCACTAAATTGGCCAACAGTAATTAATCTATTTGTTCTTCAGCTTATCTGAAAGATAAAATTATTGATCCATT
>CANJFK010000102.1 GCA_947473535.1 Legionellaceae bacterium
TCCAAGTTTCCTTAAAGACATTCACGAGGGGAACACTAAAGCGCAAGCTCAAAGAGTGATAGTGGAGGCAGCATTAGGCGCGTTGGGAGTAGATGGAGAGGAGCGGGTTGGCGCCCGAGATAAAATTCAAAATTGCTATAATATATTAACATTACCAAAGAATGTAGACGCACTATCGGATCGGCGGCATGGTTGGAAAACTGAGATTATTAAGCAACTATGCTTGGTTTGTTTATACCGTCTTGCTCGATGGGCGGCTAGTTACGGTAAGACAACCGGGGCAGAGCTTAGTAAAGAAACAAGCGCAAAGCTAGAGCAACAGGGCGCGATCAAGCAAGAGTTGCAACAATTGAGGAATGAAGGTGATGAGGTAGAAGTTAGGCTTGACGTGTAATATTATAACATCAATGGCGCTACCTTGCGATATGGAGAGGATACGACGCAGGGCAAACGAATCTTATGACCAGATTTAAACCGTATTATCCGAGCCGCGACCGTCAGGGAGTGTTTACGAAGCAACAAAGCAAGAGGGACACATTCGTGAACACTCCCTGACGGTCGCGGCTCGGGCAGACTGACTTGATATCAATCTAAAAATTAAGACGCGTTTACCCTGGGATACGACGATCCCCCCCCCCTTTTTTTTCAAAGGGGGACCTTTAAAGTAGTGCCGTTAGATGCCTCCTCGTTAGAACCCACCATGCCCTATTAAGGCAGTGGGCTCAAGATAAACACATTCACAGCCACTAGCAGATTGATTTATTTTCATTTCGTTAACAAATTCACCGCTTTTTCACGTTCTAGAACTGCTGAAAGATAGCTGGAATAACTCCAAGATAAGTCACTCGCACTGGATTGCGCACCACTGAAACGATCAATTTGTTCCGACATATGCATGGTACTGTTGTCATCATAAGTCACACAATGTTGTTTAATTATCTCTAAAATAGCATCAGCTTCTCGAAATAAACATTCTATTATAGCAGAAAAATAAGACGTTGATGAATCAATTGTATCATTAAGGGGTACAGTGACTTCGGGCGCTACTTGATGAAAAAATTGTTGCACCAAAAAATTAACGAGCACTTTTTTACCTAACAACAACTCTCTAATAATAGAATAATAAAGCGCGGCTAATAAATTGGAGCATAAAAACCAAGGGTTACCATAAATGGATCGGTTACCATCATAAATATCGATTTCATAGCGCCCAATCAACCATGCTCTACAATGTTTGTCCTTTATGTGGCGAGCCACATTAATTTGATAGAGATCTTTGAAAACACTTCTCACATAAAAAGCTGTACTTAACACACGCGACTCAGTGACAGAAAATTCATCATCAATGCCATTAAGTTGTCCATAAAATATCGAAATTAATACCGACATATCGATGCCACCGCCTTGCTGATTTTCTGCTTGGGGTGTCTCAAAATAATAGCCTAAATGTTCGTGCCAATGTGTTTCCAACATATTCGCGATATGACGCACCGTCTCTCTATAATATACCGCGGCATTCAAATCACCCAGCCGCTCAGCTAAAATAGCCCCAGTCAACAAAGCCGCACGTTGCATAAATCGAACGGAGAAATGATTACCACTTAGTTCTTCCCACATGTTGACCGAAGGAGCTGACCACAAGTTTGCGCAATACTCTAAATTTGCCTTTAATAAACTGTTAGGATTGGAACTATAAATTTTCTCTACCAATTCTGGATTTTTTTTCTCATTCAAAAAAATAGTCGCTATTTTAGTTAAAGCGATAGCTTGATCACCCGAACTGGCGATCTGCGGTCGTCCCCACGCTCCAGTCCACAACGAGCCATCCACATTAAATTTGGGTTCTCCTAACACGTTGATACCATTCAGCCAGGGTTGTGACTGCACTTTTTCAACAAAATCTAAATAACTCACCATGATTTCACGATAGTAAGCTTTTCTTTTTTTATCGTTACATCGCTGATAGAAATCCGCAATTGCATTAATGACAATTGCCCCATCACGAACCCAATAAAAATAATACGCCTGGCTAAATTCATTGTTAGGTAGTGCAGGTGCTGCAATAACAGCACCCAACATCGCGACCATGACGTTCTCACCTTCAACTCGGGTTAACGAATGGGACGACGTCGCAATATTTTTCAATAAATTTTTCATCACTGCGTCAACATCATCGGTGGAAAACGGACAAACGGGTATCTTTATTTTTGCCATCATGGATACTACTCCTTAATTTTTAAGATCAGTCCTTTCATAGTCGGCAGGTGTCGCTGGCTTTTTATCATCAGGACAACCACGATCTATCCAAACGGTTTTGCATTCCGCATTTTATCCTGCTTCTACATCACGCTAGCGTATAACTTTTTGTTAAATCAATATTATATTTTTTTGTCGCGTCAAGCAAATGCCTGGCTTTTGGTTTGTAACTTCACTTTTTGGCTCTTCTGCGCATCCGTAGAAGTTACTTAATTCTAACGTAACATGTTGTTTTAAATTAACTTATTTTCTTAAGTGGGTTGGCCGTTCCATTACTCCCCCAACTCCACCCTATCCCTGAAATGATCCAACGCATCCGGGTTTGCAAGTGATTGAAGGTTATTGATTGCTTGCCCATGAACGGTTTGTCGCACGGCTATTTCCATGATCTTGCCGCTGATGGTACGTGGAATGTCTGCAACTTGCAGGATTTTGGCTGGCACGTGACGCGGTGATGCGTTGTTGCGGATGGTTTTTCGAATGGTGGCCTGCAGGGCTTCGTCTAATTGTAGACCGTTACGTAGTTTTACGAATAGGACGACGCGCACGTCATCTTGCCAATTTTGGCCAATCACTACACTATCGACTACCTCCGGTATCGTCTCGATTTGTCGATAAATTTCAGCGGTACCAATGCGTACGCCGCCTGGGTTTAATATCGTATCAGAGCGGCCGTAGATAATTAGGCCATGATGGGCTGTAATTTCTGCAAAATCACCTTGCGCCCAAACACCGGGGAAACGTGCAAAATAGGCGTTGTAGTAGCGCTCGCGATCGGGATCATTTCCAAAACCGATGGGCATGGCGGGAAATGGCGTCGTGCAGACCAATTCACCCCGCGCCTCGTGTACGGAATGGCCTTGCTCATCATACACCTCAACACCCATGCCAAGTCCTAAGCATTGTAACTCGCCTCGATAGACGGGGAGAATCGGATTGCCTAAGGCAAAACAAGACACGATATCTGTGCCACCTGAAATGGAACTGAGCTGGACGTCCGCTTTGATGTGTTGATAAACAAAATCATAATTTTGGGGTAATAGTGGGGAGCCGGTAGATAAAATACAACGCAGGTGTTGCATTGGAAAGTCGTTTATAGGACTTATATCGGCTTTCTCGACAGCGGAGATAAATTTGGCACTCGTGCCAAAGACCGTGACTTTTTCTTGTTCGATTATTTCAAATAACCGTTTGGCATCGGGATAGTTTGGTGATCCCTCATACAATGTCAATGTCGCGCCCAGAGCCAATACCGACACTTCCCAGTTCCACATCATCCAACCACAGGTCGTATAAAAAAATAAATTGTCATGCGCATGGAGATCCGTGTGCAAGGCTAATTCTTTCATGTGTTGTAATAACGTGCCCCCCGCGCCATGGATGATGCATTTCGGCTTGCCCGTGGTGCCGGAGGAAAATAAAATGTACAACGGGTGGGAAAACGGCATGGGAGTAAAGGTTAACTCCGTGGTGGGAATTAGAAAGTCATCCCATGCAACCGCTTGAGGAAGTGTCTTTAAAGGGATGCTGATGTTGACAATCGGGCAGACTATCACGTGCGTTAACGAGGGTATCATTGCCGTTACTTTCTGAATTTTGTCCCAGCCATCGTGCGTTTTTCCTTGATAGTCTTGTCCATCGCAGACAAATAAGATTTTAGGTTCCAGCTGGCCAAGCCTATCGACGGCGGCATTGACACCAAAATCAGGGGAACAAACAGACCAAACAGCACCGATAGAGGTCGTGGCGAGCATGGCGATAATCGTCATCGCGACATTTGGCATAATAGCCGCCACACGGTCACCCGGAACCACTCCGGCCTTTTTTAATCCTGCCGCACACGAACTGACTTGCTGCCTTAGTTCTTTATAACTCAACACCTGGCGCGCACCACGTTCATCAAGGCTGACGATTGCTGGATGGGTATCTTTTCGAGCGAGTAATTTTTCAGCGAAATTAAAGGTAGCCCCCGTAAACCAGCGGGCATCAAACATATTGTTGTGATCACTTAAGGCCTGTGATGCCGGTGTGTTAAATGTAATATCGAAAAAGTCACATAATGATTGCCAAAAAAGTGCCGGGTGTTGCACGGACCAGGTGTGTAATTGTTGATAATGAGCAAACCGTTGATGATGTGCTTTCTCTGCAAACCGCATGAATTGCCACATCTGGGTCGCTTCTGGATTTTTGGGTTGCCAAAGGGCAGTGTTCATCGTTGATATCCTTATTCTACTTTTGTTGATTTTATACTGCATCAATCATTTTGTGCAAATCATAGGATATGGTCTACAATTACCCATAATGATGAATTATTTTATTTCAATGAGTTATTGGAGGCTATGATGCACACAGATGACATTGATCAACTGTTCAGAAGCACGAAGGGTTTAGGCGCAGAAGAGAAATTAAGCATACTCAATGGAAGGGATGCTGATAGTAATACTGTTTTAATGCAACTTGCTTCAGCCGGTGTTTCTGGTTCTACTGATGGTATTGTAGACGCCACTGTGAATTTAATATCAGCAGGGGCTGATGTGAGTTTCAGAAATGAGGCCGGGCTAAATGTGCTTGATATCGCGTTACTAAACAAGCCTGAGATGGTAGAGCCCTTATTATACAAAGTGGCTACGTTAAGCGAGCCTGAGCAGAAGGATATGTTTCAGTGCCAAAACCTTAGTGAGGGTGCAATGGATGCTG
Source organism: Legionellaceae bacterium (assembly GCA_947473535.1). GTDB lineage: Bacteria > Pseudomonadota > Gammaproteobacteria > Legionellales > Legionellaceae > CANJFK01. Next base: position 4,954 of record CANJFK010000102.1, read on the forward strand.
TTCTGGCGCTTAATAATTATATCGCTCGTCAAGTTAAAACAATACAGTCAGGTGGCGACACAATCAATGCGAACAAAGCAAGGGTCGCGATGGGGGCTTTACGAGGATTGATTTCCGATCAAGATCTATACTCTGAATCCACTCGAATAGACCAAATGCGAGCCATTTTAAAGGCCGGTGATGATAATCTATCGCATAAAAAACACGGTGGATTTTTTACAACAAGTGGAGCTGCGGTGAAGTCCGAAGGTGAAAAACTGTTGGATATTGTGGCGCCTAGCCAAAAGGGCACGGAACTGAAAGATCTAACAGGTTATAAACATAAAGCTGGTCCAGAGTTTGGTGATTCAACGGATAGTGACGATGAAGTAGATGACGATGAAGATGAAGGTTATGGTCCGGTATTTGTCAATGGAGTTGTCACCTCTAGGTTGAGATTTATTGCCTCCTCGTAGCATATCCATACTGACGCACCGCGTCCGCGGTTTGTCGTCTACTCGAACCCGAGCCATCCTGGCTCTCCTGTTCGACTAGATCCATACACAA
>CANJFK010000103.1 GCA_947473535.1 Legionellaceae bacterium
CACTTTACTTACTACCGGCGTCACACTGGCATTTTTATCTTTTGGTATGATGACAAAATCAACCCCCGCGCCATCCGCGCTGCGCAAACAAGCGCCTAGATTGTGAGGGTCAGTGACACCATCAAGGATCAGAATGAGGGCCGGCTGTTTGCTCAGCTCCAATAATCGACCAAGATCGCTTTCCGTGTATTCAGGTAATTTACTCGCGACCGCTACAACGCCTTGATGCGTGAATTCAGCAAACCGTTGGTCCATTCTATGGGCAGAAAGGCGCTCTACAGGAGTCGACGATTGTTGCGCCAAATCAAGTAAATCTTGTAGGCGCTTGTCAACTCGCTCTTGATTAACATAAAGAACTTTGGTTGACCGATAGCGATTCGTCAATAAAGCCGTTACGGCATGCAAGCCGTAAACATATTGCTCACTCATCATGAGCCTCATCGTCCGCTGGTTCAAAGTCAATTTTACGTTCACTCAAATCAACCCGAGCAACCAACACGCTCATTTTGTCACCTAATCGGTAAACACGGCCGCCACGCTCGCCCACTAAACGATGCTTAATCGCATCGAAGGAATAATAATCGTTTTTAAGCGATGTTACATGGACTAAACCTTCCACATAAATTTCATCAAGCTCGACAAAAATTCCAAAGCTTGTTACTGCAGAAATTTTACCACTGAACACCTGCCCCAATTTATCTTGCATGTATTCACATTTCAACCAAGCGACAACTTCACGCGTAGCCTCATCGGCACGTCGTTCTGTTGAGGAACAATGCTTACCTAATCGGCTCATGTCCTCATCACTATAAACAAATTTTTTGACAGGATCATTGTCGATTAAATAACCAATTGCGCGGTGAATCAGCAAGTCGGGATATCGTCGAATAGGCGAGGTGAAGTGCGTGTAGGCTGAATAGGCTAACCCAAAATGCCCATCGTTCGCTTCAATATATTGCGCTTGCTTTAATGAACGCAACATGACCATTTCAATCAAATGCCGCTCTGGTCGATCACCAATCGCCGCCAACGTCCGTTGAAAATCCTTGGGATTCGGTTTCTTGCCACCGCCTAACTGCATGCCAAGCTCGCCAAGAAATTTTCTCAATGCGATCACTTTATCTTCTTCCGGCGCAGGATGAACGCGATAGAGGGTAGGGATTTTTGCTTTTTCTAAGAAACGAGCGGTTGCCACGTTTGCCGCCAGCATGCACTCCTCAATCAATCGATGTGCATCATTGCGTATGACCGGCACAATCTGTTGAATTTTTCTGTTCTCATCAAATTCAATACGTGTTTCAGTCGTGTCAAAATCCATCGCCCCACGCTCTTTGCGCGTTGTAAGCAAAATATCATATAACCCTTTTAACGATTGCAGCATGGGCAATAACGGCTCATGCTTTGCGTCGGTACGTTCATCATTCAACCATTGGGCAACCTGAGTATAGGTTAAACGTGCTTGCGAATGCATCACTGCGCGATAAAAGCGTGAACGATTAATTTTACCATCGGCGGTAATCGCCATTTCAACAACCATACACAATCGATCGACATGAGGGTTTAATGAACAAATGCCATTGGATAATGCTTCGGGTAACATAGGAACCACTTTACCAGGAAAATAGACTGAATTCCCACGCCGTGCCGCTTCTTTGTCTAATGGCGAGCCAATCGCGACATAATGACTAACATCTGCAATAGCAACATAGAGCTGGTATCCTCCTTTTGGTTTGGGATAACAATACACCGCATCATCAAAATCCTTCGCATCTTCACCATCAATTGTAACAAACGGCAATTGACGTAAATCCGTTCGTCCTTGCAACTGATCCTGTTCAACATGCAGCGGAATTTTTCCCACAGCCATGCTCACATCGTCTGGCCATTCCGCTGGGATACCGTGTGCAAGAATAGCTACCTCTATCTCCATTCCAGGCGCCATGTGCTCGCCAAGGATATGAATAATTTTACCAACCGCTTGCGTTCGTGCACTGGGGTAGGTCATCAACTCAACCAGTACGATCTGGCCGTTTTTGGCATCTAACCCCGCCCCGAGGGAGATAGAAATATCCTGGGTCAATCGCTTGCTATCAGGGACGACGAAACCGACACCGTGATCGGAAAAAAAACGACCCACGATACTGGCATGTGCATGCTCGATGACTTCATGAATTTTGCCTTCAGGACGACCACGACGATCAAGACCGGCTTGATAAGCTAGAACCACATCCCCGTGCATTACGGCACGCATTTCTTTGGCTGACAAGACCATATCGTCACCACCCTCATCAGGGATGAAGAAACCAAAACCATCAGGATGCCCTTGAATCGTGCCGCGTTGTAAATTAATCCGTTCAAACAAACAGAACCGACCACGTCGATCTTGCATCACTTGACCGTCACGTAACATAGCTCGCAAACGAAAACCAAGCGCTTCTTGCTTACTTTCCTCATCGACGTCCAACGCACTAATCAACTGATTACGTGACATAGGACGGCCAAATTCCTCGAGGACCTGCATAATGAGTTCTCGGCTCGGAATAGGCTCTGCGTATTTTTCACTTTCTCTTTTGTGAAATGGATCTTTAGGTTTTTTACTCATGTTTCACCAAATAATTTTATAAGTATTTCTTATTGTGCTTGTGTCGGTGCAGATAACACAAAACCTCGGCGTTCAATATATGCTGTCAGCGGAGATAGCGTCATGTTTTCACCAGCCCAAAAAGTACCTGACATTTTAGGGGGCATTTTAGCATTCGACCATTGGCAAACACCCACTACGCCAGAACAAGGAATTTGTTGTTCATGTCCAGGCTTCGACTCAATACAACTCAGTTCAAACGATTTACCACTTAAAGCAAGAGCAGACCAATTCCCACCCTGCAAACGACTACTCCAACCTGCACTCACATTTGAATTAGCCACAGGGTGTGTAATCCAGAGTTCTGTGTTTGATAAGTTATGAATCATGACAATGGTCGAAGTAGCTTCAGGTAATTTAACAAACTCACCGTCCACAACGAATGGAACACACCCGACAGGAAACATTTCTTCGGCACTCGCTCCTAATGTGGAAAAAATTAATAGGATTGCCAAGATATATTTCATCATTTGTCTCCACGTGGTTTTTACTATTTTACTAGCTTACCACGAACACCACGTGAGATAACATATCTGCTTCATGTGTTATACTGTATGCAGGCTATATCCTCACGAGAAAAAATGAATATTTTAGACAAATTACCCGAAATCGCAACGTTACATCGCGAATGTATCATCAACTGGAAAGAACATGGCGTCAACCTAAACCAAGATGGTTTTTTCAAAATTGTCGAAGAAAACCATGCTTTTAATTACCAACTTTGGCATGCCGAAGATCGCGCTCGCCGAGAGGACATGGGCTACGAATTTGTATATCACGCCAAGCGCGAAATTGACAACCATAACCAGCAACGCAATAATCGAATGGAGGCCATGGATGAATGGCTGTTTATTCAACTACAACCGGATACGGGTGCAACCTGTCCAGTACACTCCGAAACACCGGGCATGATGATTGATCGCTTATCAATTTTAGCACTCAAAGCGTACCACATGGCATTACAAACTACTCGCCAGGATGTCGATGAATTACATCGCCAAACCTGCCTTAACAAACGTCATATTATTGAAAAACAACAACAACAATTACATCATTGTTTATTCAATTTATTACATGAGGCAAAGAGCAAATCCCGTACGTTCAAAGTTTACCACCAATTTAAAATGTACAATGACCCTACATTAAACCCCGAGTTATACTAAGGGACAGTAAACGTTGAAACAGACTGGCTCGACTATACTGCGCGCAGTATAGTCGAGCCTGGGGTGTCGTTACATAGAAACTACACCCAAAGGCAAAGGCTTTGGATTCACTATTTTTTGTGATGAAGGGGCTAACGTGACATTAAGCATCGGCAATGATCCCGAATGATTTAAATGCGCCAACCGGTTACTTTTTGCTTCGCGTGATGAAAAAAAACCGGGGGGTTGTGGCGATGAGGGATGATAGCGCCCTCCGTTTGTAGGTGAGCCTGATCTAGAATAAAATCCAGGCGTATAAGCTGGCGCCGTCGTCCCGTCGGGTGCCTTTTTTTTCGGCTTGCCATGCTTCGTATCCGCAGGTAAAGCCGCATCCCTTGCTCCAATAACAACAGGCAACGCATTGTTGACATCACTCGCCACAGCGTCAACTGGATCCCGTCCAAAACCACGGGCTATCGCCCTTAATGTGAGGACTACAGCAAACATCGCGGAGCTTAAACAAGCAACCACAAAAAAGACTGGAGCTTCCTCCGGATCTTGTATTTGTGTCCCGGTACACTCCTCCATCACCTTCAATCCTTTCCCCGGACCAGACAGAAACGAACGCACCATTTCGAACGTAGCAACGGCCTCCGATTCTGGCGAAGGATCAACAGCCCTAGCCCACACCGTTGCCCTGGCTTCATCAATGTTTGTTGAAGAACAAGCCGTATAAGCCAAATGTTTTTTTACTTTAAGGTCATTAATAAAACCAGATAGTTTCTTATGCGAATTGGGAATTTCTGCTTCTATTTTTTTAAGGTGTTCACTGTGCTTGATAAGCGCGTGGGCTAAAAATCCTATCATGCAGAGTAAGCCCGCGGTAGCGCAAGCGAGCACAAAAATAGGCGAGACGGGCGTTGCACAAATTAAGCAAATCGTAGCGACTAAAAACATCCCGCTGGTTATCGCGCTATAAGCCGCCACACCATTTTTCAAACCATCGAGCGCTGCTGTCCCGTACGTGAATACAACTTGCTCTTGCAATTCCTCGCGGCAATCTTCAAATGCTTTCATTGCCAAATCAAGCTCGTCCACTAATTTTTTTTGTTTCTCTTGAAGTTCGCACAGGTCAACATCATCGCCATCAACGTTATGCTTTGTCTTTGTATCAAGGGTATCGTCAGTTTCAGCGTTTGCAATTAAAAGAGAGGTACTCCCGAGCTCTGCCAAGAGGATATCTAATTTTTTTTCCAACAACATTAATTTAACTTTAGTCTCGGTACTTAGTAATTTGCGTTGAAAATCAAACTCTTCATAAATACGTGTTGCAATAAAAATCAATGTCATAGCGCAAGAAAAGATCACCACCGTGAGGAAGATCGGCGGAATAAACACAGATAAACCTATTGGTGCCAAGCAGGCATAACCGCCATCAATAAGTCCACTATAAGCCGCAGAAAGCAGGCATTTAGCCCGCAAGAGCCTGGATTGACGTGCAATTTTTCCCTCGACGTCCTGTCGATACGCTTCCCACTCCTCTATATCTAAGCCAACTTTATTTTTAGCTTGACCACCATGTGCTTCAATAAGCTCCCTCGTTTGCTCTTCCGTGGGACTTAATAAATTGTTGTTATTTTTTGCTTCATGTAAAAATCGTTCAAA
>CANJFK010000104.1 GCA_947473535.1 Legionellaceae bacterium
AAATGGACGCTAATAAAGGCTGTCAATAGGTTTCGACAAAATTTTTTGAATATTTTAGTGTAAATTATGTAAATCAGCGTAAAATCAAGGAGATTCCTCACTGCGTTCGGAATGACGTGCCCAAAATGGGCGAGCAGTTACCTATTTTTTTAATCAATTGGTTACGCATGTTTCTCTCCATCAAATTTCGGCAGACAAATTGTACCATAAATAGCACTTATTACACAAATTTAAGTCATTTTGATGGAGGCGTGTTGTGCCTTGTAAGACGCTGCGTTTAAGTTAAAATGTTAGCTTCCAGTTATATGGTAGCGTTATGGATTGTTAAATATATGAAAGAATTTTTATCGTTTGTCCACGCTTCGCCGCGATTCATGTATGTCAATTTGATGCATAAAAAAAATAGACGTTGGTTGTCTTTCATGATTTTGGGGCTTTTTATTTTATTTTATTTTGTGTTTTATTCTCATAGTAAGATCAACATAAACACCCAACCGACAGCTGTAGTTATGGCAAAAGTGTGCAAAAAGGATGTACCTGTTTACGTTTCAGCACTAGGCAGCGTTACGGCTACCTATACGGTTACCGTGAAAACGCAAATCAATGGTTTGCTAATGAAGGTTCTCTACAACGAAGGGCAAATGGTAAAAAAGGGCGATCTACTGGTTGTTATTGATGATCGGCTCTTGCACGCACAGTTAATTGAATATCAAGGGCAGCTCATTCGTGATCAAGCGTTGCTGGACAATGCCTTGATCGATCTTAAACGTTATCAGACACTCTGGAAACAAGATTCTATTTCTCAGCAAACCTTTGAAACGCAAAAATATTTGGTCAAACAATACCAAGGGACTGTCGAAATGGACAAAGGTTTGATTGAAACGACTCAAGTAAATTTAATTTATTGTCGAATCACGTCGCCTATTGATGGACGAATTGGTTTGCGTTTGGTTGACCCTGGTAATTTTGTTCAGACTAGCGATACAACAGGGATTGCTGTTATTACGACGCTCGATCCTATTACGGTTATATTCAGTATTCCCGAAGATAATATTCCAGATGTTTTATCACAAGCATATGAAAACAAGAAAATGCAGGTATTAGCATACGATCGTGAGGGGAGCACTTTATTGGCAACTGGCGGATTAATTACCATTGACAATCAAATTAGCACATCAACGGGGACTGTCAATTTGCGTGCTAAATTTAGTAACAAAAAAAATAGGTTGTTTTCAAATCAGTTTGTGAATATTCAAATCTTGGTAAAAACCCTACACAATGCAATTGTTGTTCCTACAGCAGCGATTCAACATGACAGTGTTAATGATTTTGTCTACCGATTAAATGTGGATTCTACAGTCTCGATTCAATGGGTTAAGGCTGGAGTTACAACAGGTGATTTTACTGTTATCAATAAAGGATTATTACCTGGTCAACGGGTCGTGACGGAGGGAGTCGATCGACTAGCCGATGGTGCGAAAGTAAACGTCTTATGAATATTTCCGCTCCTTTTATTCAGCGAGCGATCGCTACCTCATTATTAATGGTATCCATACTGCTCGTTGGCATCTTGGCCTTTCAGTTATTGCCCGTTTCTTCCTTGCCGGAAATGGAATATCCAACCATTCAAGTTTCAACGTTTTATCCTGGTGCGAGTCCTGATGTGATGGCATCATCGGTTACGGCGCCCCTTGAACGACAATTTGGGCAAATGGCTGGCCTTGTGCTCATGACCTCATCGAGCTCCAATGGTGCGTCGATGATTACGTTACAATTTACCTTGGATTTAAATATTGATGTGGCGGAGCAAGAAGTGCAGGCTGCCATTAACGTGGCCACGACCTACCTGCCTAAAAATCTACCTATTCCTCCCGTGTATAGTAAAGTGAATCCAGCGGATACACCCATCATGACGTTGGCGCTAACCTCGGATACGCTCTCTTTGCCGATGCTTGAAGACTATGCCGATACACGTCTTGTCCCTCGAATTGCACAACTGAGTGGCGTTGGATTAGTGAATATTAGTGGCGGTCAACGACCAGCCGTTCGTGTACAGGCTAATCCTACGGCATTATCATCGTATGGTTTGACGTTGGAAGATTTGCGATCCGCGATTACAACGGCCAACGTGAACGCCGCGAAAGGCGGTTTTGATGGTCCACACCTTGCGTATACAATTAATGATAATGATCAATTATTAACGAGTGCAGATTATAAACCGATCATTATACGCTATCAAAATAATAGTCCAGTACGCATTCAAGATATTGCGTTGGTTGAGGACGGCGCTGAAAATGTGATGCAAGCGGCTTGGATGAATAAAAAACCCGCCATCATTCTTAATATTAGACGTCAGCCAGGTGCAAACGTGATTGAAGTGGTTGATCGCGTTAAACAGTTGCTCATTAAATTAAATCCTACCTTGCCAAAAGATGTCCAATTGTCCGTCTTAACGGATAGGACGACAACGATCCGTGCATCAGTTCATGATGTGCAATTTGAGTTAATTTTGGCCGTCATTTTAGTTGTTTTAGTCATTTTTATTTTTTTACGTAAACTTTATGCGACTATTATTCCGGCAATTGCTGTTCCTTTATCGCTGATCGGTACGTTTGGTGTGATGTACCTACTGGGGTTTAGTTTAAATAATCTGACGCTGATGGCGTTAACGATCGCGACTGGGTTTGTTGTTGATGATGCAATTGTAATGATCGAAAATATTACGCGTTATCTCGAACAAGGTGAGACACCAAAAAATGCTGCATTAAAAGGGGCAAAGCAAATTGGATTTACGATTATTTCTTTGACCGTTTCGCTATTGGCTGTTCTGATCCCGTTACTGTTTATGGGTGATATTCTTGGGCGATTGTTTCGAGAATTTGCAATTACACTTGGCGTTACTATTATTATTTCGGCATTTGTTTCATTGATTTGTACACCGATGTTATGTGCTCGATTATTACGGCAAGATAGTCCCAAGAAAATTAGTTCATTTGAGCGCGTGTCAGCGTCTGTTTTTGATAAGACGCTTGATTCTTATAGACGCACGTTATACTGGGTCCTCGAACATCAATCCTTTACACTGATTATTGCCTTTTGTTCGTTGCTCCTTGCGCTGATTTTGTTTTATATCATTCCTAAAGGTTTTTTTCCAATACAAGATACCGGCGTTATTCAAGGTATTTCGCAAACCACTCAATCCGTATCATTTAATGCAATGGCTGAGCGTCAGCAAGCGTTAGCACGCATTGTGCTCAGTGATCCTGCCGTTGAAAACATTTCATCGTTTATCGGTATTGATGGCACCAATATAACGCTCAACAGTGGTCGTATACTAATCACGCTGAAACCGCTCGATGAGCGTAAAGTCAGTGCGCAGGAGGTGATTCATCGACTACAGAAGAAACTGACCAACGTTCATGACGCAACGTTGTATATGCAACAAGTCCAAGATTTGACCATCGATACGCGTGTTAGTCGGACACAGTATCAATACAGTTTGACGGGTCATGATGGAAAAGAAGTAGCGCATTGGAGCAATTTAATGTTAAAAAAATTGGCGCGTTTGCCTGAATTAAGTGATGTAGCGACTGATCAACAAAATCAGGGTTTGAGAACCGTGATTGAGGTTGATCGAGACACGGCATTACGGTTGGGCATTACGATGCAAATGATTGACGATACGCTTTATGATGCATTTGGCCAACGTCAAGTCTCAATTATGTTTACTCCACGCAATCAATACCGGGTTATTCTTGATATTTTGCCGAAATTACAATTTGGGCCAGAAGCCTTGGATACTATTTATTTGAATTCTACCGATGGGGGCTCGGTGCCATTGCGTGCGTTTACCAAACTTTCTACGAAGTCAGGTACTTTAGTCGTTAATCGCCAGAATCAATTTCCAGTTGTGACGTTCTCCTTTAATTTGAGCCCAAAAGCGGTTCTTGGGGACGCTATGAAAGCCATTGATAAAATTCAGGCCTCGGTCAACGCCCCAATGAGCATACAAATGGGGTTCGAAGGGGCAGCAAAAATATTTCAGCGCTCACTGAACAACGAAGGCTGGTTGCTTTTGGCGGCTATTATTGTTGTTTATATCGTACTTGGTGTGCTGTATGAAAGTTATATTCATCCCATTACGATTTTATCGACGTTGCCGTCAGCGGGGATGGGCGCGCTACTGGCGCTGATCTTGACGGGCAATGATCTGAGCATCATTGCGTTAATCGGTATTATTTTGCTCATCGGTATTGTGATGAAGAACGCAATCATGATGATCGATTTTGCGCTTGAGCAAGAACGAGAGTGGCATAAATCAGCGCGCGAGGCTATTTTTGAAGCGTGCCAATTACGTTTTCGTCCTATTTTAATGACAACCTTGGCATCCATGTTCGGGGCGCTCCCCCTCGCCATGGGGTCTGGTATGGGATCTGAGTTACGTCGACCATTAGGCATCGCAATTATTGGCGGACTCGTCGTTAGTCAATTACTAACCCTGTACACAACACCCGTTATTTATCTCGCTTTCGATAAATTAAAATATAAAATAGCGAACTGGAGTGGACGCACTGTCGCTCATACAGTAACCCCTGATGAGGGTTTCTGATGGGGCTTTCTGCGCGCTTCATTCAACGTCCTATCGCTACGACGTTGTTAGCTGTTGGGTTGGGTCTTGCTGGCTGGGGGGCGTTCAACCTATTGCCGCTTGCTTCGCTCCCTTACGTTGATTTTCCGACGATTAGTGTCACAACCCAGTTACCTGGTGCTAGCCCTGAAAATATGGCGTCATCTGTCACATCGCCGTTGGAACGTTATTTAGGTCATATTGCGGGCATTACGCAAATGACATCAAGCAGTACGCTTGGTGTCTCACGTATTAGTTTACAATTTGATTTATCACGCGATATTGACGGTGCTGCACGAGACGTGCAGTCAGCCATTAACGCAGCAAATAGCCAATTACCCGCTAATTTACCCACGCTACCAACGTACCGTAAAGTGAACCCTGCGGATACCCCCATATTAATACTGGCACTGACGTCAGACAGCTTATCGCCTGGTAAATTATATGATGCCGCATCGACCATACTTCAACAAACTGTATCGCAAGTGTCGGGGGTGGGGCAAGTGAATGTGGCTGGAAGCTCTTTGCCGGCTGTTCGAATTGAATTAAATCCAACGACATTAAACAGTTATGGCATTGGGATTCCAGACGTGGCATCCGCTATAAGTGCCGCCAATGTGAACAGCCCGAAAGGTTTGATTACAATAGATAGCGTAACGTCATCTGAAATTAGCATAAATGATCAGCTCTTTACGGCAAAAGATTATGCGCCACTGATTATTCGTTACCAGAACAATAGGCCCGTGCGTATTTCCGATGTAGGTAAAGTCTATGATTCGGTTCAGGATGTACGTAATGGTGGG
>CANJFK010000105.1 GCA_947473535.1 Legionellaceae bacterium
GATCTTAAAAGCCGAGCGATATCTTTAGCAAAATAAGAAATAATCAAATCAGCGCCTGCACGCTTAATCGCGATTAGGCTTTCCAGCATGGCTTGTTCTTCATCAATTAAGCCCTGTGCTGCGGCAAATTTTAACATTGAATACTCCCCGCTTACTTGATAGGCGCACAACGGTACGTCTGGAAAACGTTGTTTTATGCGACAGATGATATCGAGATAATTCATGGCCGGTTTAACCATTAGCATATCCGCGCCTTCATCCAGATCCAATTGGGCTTCACGAAGGGCCTCTTGACTATTGGCGGGATCCATTTGATATGTTTTCCTGTCGCCAAATTGTGGCGCGCCTTGTGCCGCTTCTCGAAAAGGTCCATAAAAACTAGAGCTGTATTTGACTGCATAACTTAAAATAGCCACGTCTTGATGTCCTGCATTATCAAGCGCGAAGCGGATGGCTGCGACCATCCCATCGGTCATACTGCTGGGTGCAATCCAATCTGCGCCCGCGTCAGCGTAGCTGACCGCTTGCTGGCCTAGCAGCATGAGCGTTGCATCATTGTCGATCGTTTCACCGTTTAACACACCACAGTGCCCATGATCGGTGTACTCACAAAAACAAACATCGGCAATAATGACGAGCTCCGAATTAACGCTCCGAACCTTGCGTATCGCTTGTTGAATAATACCATTGGCGGATAAAGACGTGCTTCCCTGTGCGTCTTTATGGGCTGGGATCCCAAATAACAACACGGCAGGAATACCCAGGGTTGATAAGGTATTAATTTCCTCAGGCAAGCAATCAAGTGTTAATTGAAATTGGCCCGGCATGGTTTTAATTTCGCGTTTCTTATCCAAGGTTTCGCTGATAAATAACGGCGCGATGAATTGGGACGTGTGCAGATGGGTTTCACGTAACATGGAGCGAATCATGGTGGTTCGGCGGAGTCGTTTCATACGTAATGGAAGATTGTGTTTCACGATTATTATCCTAAGGTTGTGCCGAGTATAATAAATCCAAGCCGTTACCGGCGTTACTCGCCGAGACTTGAAGACTGAAAAATTTATTTAACAGGTATTTGAGGGTTAACACATTGCTGTCTTTTTGAAATAGCCCAATGTTGTAACTCAAATACAGGCGTTTGGATATCGATTTACCAACCACAAACGCCGTACTATCACTGGACTGATTGGTTTTTTGATTAAATTGAGAGCTGCTTTGTACATTGAAATCAAAGCCTAGACTTTGCTTTAGTTGAGATAATAATTGCATACCTTTGGTGCCCGAATCAAGATTCATCGATGAAATAGCCGTCAACAAGAGTTGTCCACCCGATTGACTCGCTTGATTCGCGGGCTTACCAAGCAGGAGCATGGATAAAATATCAGCTTGAGACAAACTCGTTGGGACAGAAAATAATTTAATCTTGGGCGAATTGAGATGGCCACTAACTTCGATACCCACGGTTAAGTGATTGCCAAAATCAATGGTTTGTAAGTTTGCTGCATTAAAGTCAAAGAGTTGATTGGAGCCTGAGAAGCTTGAGGTGTTATTGTTAAATTTACGTGTAGCTCGAAGACTGATGTCAGGATTCGTTAACGTACCACCAGAGAACAATAATTGCCCGTGCTCAATGTTTAGATCTTGGCCATATGCTTTATACGTTCCATCACGAACGGTTAATTCGCCAAGAGCACTCATCGAGCTATTGGGTACTTGTTTAAGTTGGATTGCCCCGTCGAGAAAGCCATGTAACCCTTGAACATCGATGGCGACGTCTTGGCCCATTTTAATTTGGATATCGGTGCTCATGTGAGTACTTATTGGGGGGGCACTTGATTCGTGTTTAACAAACACGGCATCATCCGTTAAATTGACGGTATTACTGAATGACATTGGTTTTAATTGCGCCGTCGGGATTAAAATCGTACCACTAAGCGTATAAGCGGTTGGTTGAACATTAAACGTTAGTTGTGGTGATATCTTGACGGTATATTCAGCTGTTTTTATCGCCGGAAAGTTGTCGCCATGAATCAATAATTCGCCCGTGAATTGCGGTGAAAAAGTACCCAGACCTTTTAGCTCTAATAGTTGCCCATCCTGCGCTCGAATTGAACCGGTCGCGTCCCATTGTTGATTATGACTACTCAACGTCGCTTGCATTGGATTTAACGTGAGTCCGATGGCAGGTATAGACACGCCAGCATTACTGAGCATCAGCGTACCCTGTACCGTGGGGTTACCCAATGTGCCTGTAGCTTTAATAGTGGCAAGCAATTGGCCGTGTGGATGGTCAATTGATTTACTCAATCCCTGTAAAAAATCGAGTGAGTTAATGTGTAAATTGATTGTTCCATCGATGACTTGAGCGGGCCTCGCTAGTTGTTTTAACTGGATATTGGGTAAATGCATCGCAAAGTCGATTATTTTTTCTCGATCAAGCGTAAATGCGCCGGTCGCTTGCAGGTCATTGGGTGTAAGTTTGAGTAATAAATGACCGCCTTGAAAAGGAATGGATGGGATAGGGCTTTCGTTGGGTAATTGGTAAAGGCCAGGATTGATTGTAACGCTCAATGTTCCTTGTTGTTTGTTATTGATAGCGCCTTTTGCCACGATGCTTGTTTGCAAACCTTTGAGACTTGAATGTAATAGTTCAGGCTTTGGGATGGACGCATTGATTTGGAATTGGTCGGCTAAACTACCTATGATTTGGAGGGTGTTTACGCCCCATGATAATTGGGAATCGAGCTGATTTTTTCCATTTAGGTAGCGCCATGTGCCGTTTAAGGTGATGGGTATCGAACCGGTAAATTGCCCTTGCCAACGATACAATGATGTATCACCATCCAAGGTAAGCTGGCCTTGAATAGCGCTAGTGCTTGGGCTTAAGGGCACCACACGCAACGTCGCGGATAAGGGATAGGTTTTTTGTAGTTGGCCATGGGCTTGTAACGAAACATTGACCTGAGCGTAATTCGCATCAAATTGATGAATAATCCATTGGTTATGGCTAAAAAAGGCATGCAAGCGTATGGTGTCTGCTGTAAATGATGCAATATGTAATTGATCGATAGACACTGACTGGATGTCTACTATGACTGGGATTTTGGGTAAATTAAACGGCGTGAGTGATGTTTTTGGTGATGAATCCACGGGGTTTATTTGAGCAACATCCAGCGTGCCTATCTGTAAATTAGTGACAGTGACGCGAGGATGTCGCCATGAGGTTATCTGCCAGGTTACATGACATTGGTTGAGATGAATGCTCAGATTGTTACCGGTATAGTCCAGATTGTTGAAGGATAAGTGGTTTGTTAGATTACCGTCCAATCGCTGAACGTGTAGGGTCCCGGGCAGCATGATATTAGCGAGTTGAATGAATGCTCTTAAGCCGGGCGTGGTTGTTAAAAAAAACACCAGTAGACCTGCCAATAGAATAAAGAAGAATAATAGACTGCGTTTTATATAGTTCAAAGATCAGGCCCCATGTTAACCACCAATTTTGGACTGTGGTCCGGTACTCGTTGCATGCGCTGATTGACAGCTTGCGCCACGGCAATTTTAATGGGTCCTACCGGCGAGACCCACATAATGCCCACACCAGCATCATAACTCGTATTTGTTATCGCTGGATCATAGACATTGCCTACGTCAAAAAAGCCCAAAAAGTAGAGTTTAGTCCAGGTTTCTTTTTGTAATTCCACACCACCATAACTTGCTATTTTACCGGGCCCAATGGAATTGAAACTATACCCTTTAAGATTTTCGGCCCCACCGAATAATTGAGCGAGCGACAAGGGTAATTGATTAATGTTATTGATTTGTGTAATCCCTTGAATGGTATGAAAATAAAAGCGAGTACGTATCACATCCAAGGTGATGGCCGCTTTTGCATCAATTGACGCTTGCGCTAAGCTGACTTGCGATAACAAGGCTGTGCTCGCGGCTAGTCCGCTGACTGTAATATGATAACCTGATGGAGCGAATAATTGATCCGTGGTGTTTAGCCAAGCGAGTACGAGCTTGGGAAACACGACTGTTTCGGCCGTTGTGGGGAAGCCTGTGTAATTATAGCGTTCATTCAAGCCATTTAATGAAAGGGTGCGCTGGTAGTTCGTGACGATATGCTGCTGTGCGAGCCCCAGTAAAACGGCATTGCTACGCCCGGCATTGTAACTGAGATTGGTTAAGCCGCCGGTGATGTTATAATTGTCATTGATGGGATTGGCGCCTGGAATAATATATTGGCCCTGTACCGTGTTTTGCTCGAACGATCCTTGCGCGATTGCATTAAATTTGTGCCCCGCACGATTCACAGGGATAATGCTTAAGCCCAAGCGACCACGTGGTCCAGTATCTGTACCATAACCGACACCAACAGAGTAATTGATGTGTTTTGCTGGTTGTAGATTAACCTCCAATGGCACGTTTCGTTCTGTATTTAAGACCGGCTTCACATTAACCGAACTGAAATAACCGCTGCTTGCCAAGTTGCTGTTGAGTTTTAATACTTGATCGGTTGAATACGGTTGGCCTAATTTAAAGGGTACGTAACGGTTCAGTAATTCTGGTGAAATATTGGCAGGATCAAAGTGTATTTGGCCAAAATAATACTGAGGCCCGGTATTAAACTGTATCACGATATCCGACGTGTAACGGGTTTGGTCAATCAACAGTTGTGATGACACAAAGGTTGCATGCAAATAACCCTGATGTTCTGCTGCATTGGATAAGTTATCTTTTGCTTGTTCATATTGTGCGCTTTCTAGTGGCTGACCCACGTGAATGGGTAGATCACGTAATGTTTGCTGTATTTCCGGGTTGTTAGCTCCAGCGCCAATGACGTTGACGGTCAATGTCGTGATGAGCAGTGGTGGACCAGGCATGATGTTTATATTGACGTGCTCATTTTGTGTCGTCAACGTGATTTGAGGTTTGAAATAGCCGTAGGGGAACAAGGCTTTTGCTATTTGTGCACGCAACTCATCCGGCGGTTGCTGTGGTATCGATTTCCCTTTATAGAGTTCACTGAGACGATGCTGCACATTCAATAAGACGGCACCTTTAACCCCTGTAATTTGCACATTAGGCAATTTTACTGCGTTAAGCAGGAAGGGTAGACAGATAATGAGGAGTAATAACCGCGCGAAGTAAGGTTGGTTGTGTCCACTGTCATGCATATTTTTCATAGGTTTGAACAAATGAGACGTAACGATTGATGTTAGAGCATGGATTCTAACCTAAGAACCAATGAATAGGTTAGTCTCTGATTAAAACCGCCAGTACGGCGGATGTTTGCTGTATGGTATGTTATGTTGTAATATTCTCCAATAAGCTCAATATGAGAGTCAAAGAAAGTAAGGATTTAATCGCATGCCCTATAAAATTGAAGACATAATAGAAATTAAAGC